>JAJYTI010000025.1 GCA_021793135.1 Bacteroidota bacterium | reverse complement strand
TTACTCGGACACCTAAATCTTTAGCAGCTTGAACATCGATAACATCAAAACCAGTAGCCGTTACTCCAATATACTTTAAGTTAGGAAGTTGCTCCATTGTTTCCTTTGTCATCGGCACTTTATTGGTCAACACCACTTCGGCATCCCCTACTCTTTCCACAATCTTATCAACGGGTGTTCTATCATATAAGGTTACTTCACCTAATTTTTCAATCGGTGCCCAAGACAAATCTCCTGAGTTTAATGCGTATCCATCTAATATTACAATCTTCATCTCTTTATTTTTCATGTTTATACCAAAGGTAGAGAAAAAACTTGCGATATAGAACAGTAATAATTTTAGGTTATAGAAAAGTTATTTCTTAATAATTTGCCGCTGCATACGCTGACCTGTTTCTGTTTGTAACATTAAAATATACGTGCCAGAAGACAAACCTTCTAACGAAATACTACCTTGAGAGTCAAAAACCGACTCATGAATTAATTCTCGACCCGATACATCGTAAAGGCTTAAGGAGATTATAGATTCATTGGATTGCCAATGTACCATCGTATCGGTTGGGTTTGGAAATACTTTAAAATAACCTAAGGGCTCCGAAACATCTGCAACACTTAAATAATCCGAACAATCTACCCCGTCTTTTGCCAGCTTAGCAATAAAAAAATCGGAGGGATTTGCAGTTTTTCTTAAAACTTGGGGAACTATAGGGTCGTTCTCAAAAATCCAAGCCGACCGAAGAAGACCACCCACCACAATGCTACCCTGCTTATCCACCGCTACCGCACGTATTTGATCGTGATCTCCAAAACCCGAACTGAGAATTTCATGAATCTTTATGGGAGAACCCGTTTGTTTGTCAAAACGAATCACCGCAGGTTCCGTACCATGATCTGCAGGAGGCCAAAACTCCAATCCATCCCAGTGAACACCCCATGAAACTATCTGAGGTCCTAAACCTAACCCAATAAATACTTCATCTTCATTTATCGTGATAGATTCTGCTGCGTAAAATAATGGGGTTTCGGCATGTGTACCCCAAAGCAATTGCCCATCAGAATTTAATTTGATCACAAATGGACCAGATATTCCATAAGGAGTAACGTGACCAGCAAAGTTATCATCCATTCCAATACCTCCTGTTAAATATAAATCTCCATGATTATCTAAAACCATATCGAGTATACCACCTCCATGTGTTATATTCTCATGCCACCATGCTACCGACCCATCGTCTGCATCAAAAGCAACCAAGCACAAACCTCCCGTAACATCTACTCCATCAATAGCAGTCCAACCTTCTCCATTGCTATCTTCTTGCAGAATTGATACATAGTATTGCTTTTTTACTGGATCGTATTCGAAACTCGTGGACTTTCCTATAGGACTTAAAAGATTGGTAACAATATCAAGTCTTACATAATCTATAAAAGAACCGTCTTTATCGTATTTTAGTACCATTAAATCGCCAACATCTCTCCCAATACGTGGAAAATAAGTACTGTTAGGCACTACCGTTCCATCCTCTAATGTTTGATTTAATAAATATACCAACCAATGGGACGTACCATCGGGTTCCATATACAAACCGTTTGAAATGGCTCCTCCAGGAATATCTGCTCCCCAGTATAGATCGTCTTCTTGTGGCTCTTTTAACCATTGGAACGTTCCATCCATATCATATTTTATCATGTACATCATTTTGTTATTTGGACTCATCCCATTTCTAATAGGTAAGCCTTTGATGCTATCTTGATCATAATGCACGGGAGTCTGCATTGCACTATGCCTAGGCATATTACCCACCATATAAATACCTCCTAGACTATCTGCTTTAACATCGTAAGAACCAACATTACCGCCTGCACCCATTGTTTTTTGCCAGCGAAATTCCCCATCGCAGGTAGTAGAAACCAAATAACTATCTCGAGAATTATAATTAGGAGTGTTAAACGGATCGTTATACGTAGGAATAAGAATGGTGTCATTAGGTATGGTACCAAAAGTAACATCTGGATTATATGAATCTCCGCTACCTACATCCGCAAGAAAATAATAGTTATTCAGCGTATCGATAGCGATATCTCGAACTTTTTGAAGATGTGCAGGATCTTGTTGATAATTAGAACCAGAAATCAAGTGTCGAGCCCCACCTCCACGAGTAGCCCAACTCCATTCATAATCTGTAGATTGCGAAAACGAAAAAGTCACAGAAAATATAGCGAATAAAAAAAAGTAATTTCTTAAAGACATGGTGATAAAGTTTAGTTATTTCTTAATAATATGTTGTTGTAAACGTTGTCCTGAAGCATCTTGAGCGACAACAATATATGTACCCGAAGCCAATGCATTTAAATCTAAGGTCAGTCTCCCTTCGGTGTTGGGCAACTCTTGCTCTAAGAGTAATACACCTGCAAGATTATAAAGCCTTAATACTACTTTGTCTTTTGTTTCAAATTTGTATTGAACCTCTGTACTTTCTACCGCAGGATTTGGAGTAACCGACAATTCGGAATGTTCTTTCATTTGAGATACACTAGGGTTAGGGAAAGGAATAATGTACTCCGAAAAGCAGAATAAACTTCCCTTATACATTATTTGAATCGTCATATCTGAATTCCCACCTACAAATCCAGCATTAGGAATAAAATCTATAGGCACAACTAAGGTTTGGCCTCCGCCTATGGTAATATTACCAGGAATATAAACTCCAATCATACCTTAAGAATTAAATAAGTTAAAATTTAAAGAAAAAGACACCTATAAGCACATTTACTGTTAATATTTCTACCAAACTTAATTAATATTTAAAAAATACACGAACAAACCTCTATAAATCTTAATTTTATATTAAAAATAAATGCGTTTAATTTGAAAAATGCAGATATAACAGTAAATCCGACTCACAAATTTGTTTTTACACTTTTCGATTATAAACTATAAAAGAATGATATTAAAGACTTTAGTTACTACCAAACATCACAAAAATCTTTTCTAATCACCAAAATACGAAAGATTACCCATATGTTAAGAAATTGTTGTTTTTGTTAAAACAATAAATCAGAGTAACTTTAATATAAACCTCTTAGTTTCTACAATTAAAAAGTGAATTTAAAATCACTAAAGCGACCTATTAAGGTTCTATATTAACACCCCTAGCTTATGAGTTATTTTCTTGAAAATAGAACCTCATTAACGGAACGCTCCTAATAAGTAGAAGAGGGTTTATTAAAATATAGAGAAATTAAAGATGGGTTTTATATAGAAGTACTGAAACTAAAGTATTATTACAAATTCACATCCAACCGAAAGAGTATCTAAAAAATATACTTAAACCACTTATGCTAGAATTTATTACATCATTATCTAAACACTGAACCTTCATCTATTTAAATTTGATTTACGCTAAACAAAAACTTTTCGATCAATGTATAAAGAATAACTATCGGGGTTCCATAGAAAATTAAATCATTAGTTGATAAATAAACTTGTATGATAAATTTAAAAAGAGAAATCTCAATTTTATCCTGCAAGAATAAATAATATTAACCCAAGTATATCGAATTGCTATTTATATTAATCAGATAGCTTGTATTGTTTAGTACAACGATAAATTAGGTATATTTAATTCCAAAGAATAGCAGCGAAAACAACAATAAAAGAAAACTTGAAAAATTCCAATAAAAATATTTTTATCACCGCTAAACCTGTATCAAAAAAGATAAGTAAATATATTTCTTATTATTATTTTGATCGATCGGAAGACGAAAACTATCAAAGAAAATTTATTTTTTATCCGAACTACAAGCATGCACTGACCGCTTATAAAAATTCAAAAGTTGTTTTAACGGAGAACAAGGCTCTTATTAGTTCTATAGATAACATTCAAATTAATCCTTTATACACCATAAATAAGAATAAAAATATTAAAGTAAGCATAGAAGGTCGTTATGACAAAATAGGAATTGTTTTTAATCCTTTAGGAATAAATCATTTCTTAGATAAACCCTTACAAGATATCTTTCCTAATGATATGGGTTTTTTCTCCTATTTTGGAAAATCTTTTGAGCAAGTTTTAGAAACAGTTTTTGAAAAAAAGATGTTAGATGAGAAGGTGTTTTTATTAGATGAATTTTTCGGGAAGGCATATAATGATTTTCACCAACCTATACTAAAAAAAGCTATTGGAGAACTCATAGTCTCCAATGGTGCTATTAAGGTTAAAGAATTGTCTAAAAAGTTAAATATAAATAGAAGAACCTTGCTTCGATTATTTAGAAGACACACAAATATGACCGTAGAAGAATACCATAAAATGGTAATGTTCCGACAAGCTTTGAATTATTTTCATCAGAATAAAGAGACGACCAATCTTACCGATGTAGCTTTATTTAGTATGTATTACGACCAAGCACATTTTATTAAACACTTTAAAGCTATTACCAAAGAAACTCCTAGCACTTTACTTTCTAAAATTTCGCATATAGGGGAGGAGGATACTTATTGGTATTTTAAGGATTAATTCTAATTTTGTCCCAATTATACAAGCCTAAATTTTTATAATATATGAAGTTTGTATTTCTTTAAAAAGAATCAACCATTATAATCGACTAATTTATTATGAAACAAAATGTATTATTAGTACTTGCCATATTCTGTTCATTTGCTTTATATGCTCAAGATGAGCAAGAAACTGACAGCAATTCGAAATTTGGAATGCAATTCTCAGCTAAATTGGGATACGGTACATTAGTGCAGCCCGATATGGTAGATCTTCATGGAACGGTAAACGTAGGAAATATGCTTTACACTTATCAACTCACAGTAAATACTTCAATAAGTACAGGTGTAGAGGGATTGCAATTTCAGACTAATGGGGTTTCGGGAGGAGAAAATTACGCTTTAGATCATATGTATTTAAGAATTCCTTTGTACTTAAACCTCAGGTTATCTCTTTTTGAAAAACAACTTGATAATAAACTACAGGCTTATGCTGGTGCAGGACTCTATGCTAACAGCTTATTGAGTGAGAAAATTCAAACTTTAAATGGAACGTACAAAAACAAAAATCAAGGTTGGAATGGTGGATTTGGCTTTGAGGTTGGGGTGAAATTTGAAGTTAGTAATGACTTTATTTTCGGTATTGGTTTCGAATCCCAGTCAGACTTCTCAAAGATGAAGAAAAATGACGTAAAACGCAAATTAGAAGGAATTAGCACGGTAAATTTCATGCTAGGATTTAAGTTCTAAACTCTATAAACATTGCATATAAGCTAAAAAGTAACATATAAATTCCGTATTGGCTTCTAATTTATATGATTAAAAATAGCTATTGAGGATGTTTCTATTATTCTGATTCCGTTTCCATTTTATTTTGAAATTCTAGCCATTATGCAAAGCAGCGGATTGATTATGGTATTCTCTAATGGAATTACATCTATTGCCAATGAAACCACATTACCGATATTCACATTCTTAAGTGCTGGATTAGTCAATTTTTTTGTTCCAAGCGGAGGTGGACAATGGGCAGTGCAAGGACCTATATTAATAGACACTGCACAACAATTAGGTGCTGATTTACCAAAAGCTATTATGGCTATGGCTTATGGTGACCAATGGACGAATATGCTACAACCCTTTTGGGCACTTCCGTTATTAGGTATTACGAAGTTAAGACCACAACAAGTACTCCCTTATTCATTTATTATATTCTTATTAGGGCTAGTGATTTTCGGATTAGGCCTGTTGATTTTTTAATTAAATTACCATAAAATAAGGAGTTAATACCTCATCCATTTTACATTCATCCTATTATAATAGTCATCTTAAAAGAAATTACACATTCACAAAATTGCAAATCAGTCGATTAGGAAAAGCACAAAATTCATTTTTGAGAATAATACGTGTGTAATTTAAAATAATTATTTGTACTTTTGCATCCCGATTTATCCAAATCAAGGAATGTTTAATTTGAAAAACGATTTAATTTGAACCAATTAAGTTACAAAACCGTATCAGCAAACAAAGCTACCGTAAACAAGGAGTGGCTTTTGGTAGACGCTGAGGGGGAGACTTTAGGACGCTTATCTAGCAAAGTGGCTAAATTGCTACGTGGTAAGCACAAACCTAACTTCACACCACACGTAGATTGTGGAGATAACGTAGTAGTTATCAACGCCTCCAAAATTCAATTATCTGGAAACAAGTGGAATGACAAAGTTTACTTACGTCACACAGGATATCCAGGAGGACAGCGCAGTACAACAGCATTAGAAATGAATGCTAAGCACCCAGCTAGAATCGTAGAGAAGTCTATAAAAGGGATGCTACCAAAAAACAGATTGGGTGCTGAACTATTTAGAAATTTAAAAGTGTATGCTGGCGCTGAGCACAAACAAGAAGCACAGCAACCAAAAACCATCAACCTTAACGACATCAAGTAATGGAAGTTATTCACAAAATAGGAAGACGTAAAACCGCTGTTGCACGTGCTTATGTTGCATCTGGAAACGGTAAGATTACGGTTAACAATAAAGATGTAAACGAGTACTTCACAACAGACATGTTGAAATTTAAAGTAAGACAACCACTTATTCTTACTAACAACGAAGAGACTTACGACATTAACGTAAACGTATTTGGAGGAGGAATCACTGGTCAAGCAGAAGCAATCCGCTTAGCTATTTCTCGTGCAATGTGTGACATTAACCAAGAAAACCGTTCTCTTCTTAAGCCAGAAGGTCTATTAACTAGAGACCCTAGAATGGTGGAACGTAAAAAATACGGTCAAAAGAAAGCTCGTAAGAAATTCCAATTCTCGAAACGTTAATATTTTCGATCTGGAGTTATCCAACATTTATTTAAAAACAATTTTAAAAAGCTGTTATCTCGGCTGGTTCCGAGAGTTAGTTTAGCATCTAAACCAAGTTACATAAAGTAAGAAGGTTGCTATCTAAACAGAACGTAAACTATTACAAAAATGGCAGACAATAATACAATCAAAGAATTACTGGACGCAGGTGTACACTTCGGTCACCTTACCAGAAAGTGGAATCCAAATATGGCACCATACATCTATATGGAGCGTAACGGAATTCACATCATCAACCTATACAAAACAGAGGCAAAACTTCAAGAAGCGGAAGAAGCGCTTAAAAAGATTGCTGCTAGCGGAAGAAAAGTGCTTTTCGTTGCAACTAAAAAGCAAGCTAAAGATATCGTTGCTAAAAGAGCAAAAGAAGCTAATATGCCATACATTACTGAGCGTTGGCCAGGTGGTATGCTTACCAACTTTGTAACGATAAGAAAAGCTGTTAAGAAAATGGCTTCTATCGACCGTATGAAGAAAAACGGAACTTTTGAAACTCTATCTAAAAAAGAGCGTTTACAAGTAGAACGTCTACGTGCGAAGTTAGAGAAGAACTTAGGTTCTATCTCAGACATGAACCGTTTGCCTGCTGCACTGTTTGTTGTAGATACTACTCGCGAACATATTGCTATACGTGAAGCAAACAAATTAAACATTCCAATCTTTGCGATGGTAGACACAAATAGTGACCCAAGAGAGGTTGACTTTGCAATACCTTCTAACGACGACGCTGGAAGATCAATCAATGCTATTATTAGCAGAGTGACTAGCGCTATTAGCGAAGGACTGAACGAAAGAAAAGCATCGAAAGACGACGGAGGCAAACCTAAAAAAGCTAAAGTTGGAGCGAAAGCGTCGAACGAAGAAGAAGAATAAATAAATTTAGGCTTTCATCAGAACCTGATTTCTGTCGGGTTCTGATGAATGCTACAACTTTTTATAAAAATTATAACATGGCTAAAATAACTGCAGCACAAGTTAACGAATTAAGAAAGAGTACAGGTGCAGGAATGATGGACTGTAAAAACGCTTTAGTAGAAGCGGAAGGCAACATGGAAGAGGCAATTACAATCCTTAGAAAAAAAGGACAAAAAGTTGCTGAAAAAAGAGCTGACCGTGATTCTAGCGAAGGTGTTGCTACTGTAAAGCTAAACGATGACAACACAAGAGGTGTTGCTATTTCACTTAACTGTGAGACGGACTTCGTTGCTAAAAACCAAGACTTCATCGACTTAGCAAATAAATTTGCTGACATCGCTATCAACTTTGACAACAAAGAAGATTTCTTAGCTGCTAAATTCGAAGACATCACTGTTCAAGAGAAATTAACTGAGCAAACTGGTGTAATCGGTGAGAAAATTGAAATCGGAGGGTTCGAAGTAATGGAAGCTCCTTACGTAGGATACTACGTACACGGAAACAAAATTGCTGCTTTAACTGGATTATCTGCAAAAGTAGATAACGCAGAAGAGCTAGCTAAAGACGTTTCTATGCAAGTTGCTTCTATGGGTGCTACAACGCTTTCATACAAAGATTTCGATCCAGCATTTATCGAGTCTGAAACAGAAGCAAGAATTGCTGCTATTGAAAAAGAAAACATCGAATTAGGGCGTTTAGGTAGAACTCTTAAAAACGTTCCTAAATACATCTCTAAAGCTCAATTAACTCCTGAAGTATTAGCTCAAGCTGAAGAAGATGCTAAAGCTGAATTAAAAGCTGAAGGCAAACCAGAGCAAATTTGGGATAGAATTCTTCCAGGTAAATTAGAGCGTTTCATCAAGGATAACACAACTCTTGATAATGAGAAATGTCTATTAGACCAAGCTTTCATCAAAGACGAAAAGAAAAGCGTAGAAGAATACGTTAAATCGTTTGGTGATGTTGAAGTAACAGGATTCAAAAGAGTTTCTTTAGGATAATCTTCCTTCAAACAGATATTAAAAACCGTTATCTACTTCTAGATAACGGTTTTTTTATTTATCTACTTTTAATTCATCTTTTTTCGTATTTTTGCACAGTAAATAATAGCAATGCAATACAAAAGAATACTCTTAAAGTTATCAGGCGAGGCGTTAATGGGAGACCAACAATATGGAATAGATCCAAAGCGTCTACAAGAATATGCTAAAGAAATTAAGCAAGTAGCCGAAAAAGGAATCGAAATTGCCATAGTAATTGGTGGCGGAAACATATTCCGAGGTTTATCTGGTGCCGCTCAAGGTATGGACAGAGTTCAAGGTGACCACATGGGGATGTTGGCTACCGTTATCAACGGATTAGCACTCCAAAATGCACTAGAAAATGAAGACATACCTACTCGACTACAAACTGCAATCAGCATAAACGAAGTAGCCGAACCATTTATTAGAAGAAAAGCAATACGACACCTTGAAAAAGGAAGAGTAGTTATTTTTGGAGGAGGTACAGGAAACCCATATTTCACCACAGACTCTGCAGCAGTATTGCGAGCTATAGAAATCAACGCCGATGTAATCCTAAAAGGTACACGAGTGGATGGTATCTACACTAGCGACCCTGAAAAAAACAAAGATGCAGTAAAATTTGAATCTATAACCTTTGAAGATGTACTCCAAAAAGGGTTAAAAGTAATGGATACTACAGCATTTACGTTGAGTCACGAAAACGAATTACCTATTATTGTTTTCGACATGAATACCGAAGGTAACTTAGAAAAAGTTGTACTTGGTAAAAAAATAGGTACTATTGTAAATCTATAACTTTAACCAAAACGATACGAAACAATCATGGAAGAGGAATCTAAATTTGTACTTGATAGTGCTAAAGAAGCAATGGGAGATGCTTTAGAATATTTACATAAGCAACTTCGAAACATTCGTGCTGGTAAGGCTAGCCCTCAAATGGTGCATAGCGTCATGGTAGAATATTACGGTAGCTTAACTCCATTAAGTCAAGTAGCTAACGTAAATACACCAGATGGAATGACCATCTCTATCCAACCTTGGGAGAAAGGACTTATTCCAGAAATCGAGAAAGCAATAATGCAAGCAAACCTTGGTTTCAATCCTATGAACAACGGAGAAAGCGTAATTATAAATGTTCCACCACTTACAGAAGAAAGACGTAAAGAACTTGTAAAGCAAGTAAAAGCAGAAGGAGAAGAAAGTAAGATTGCTATTCGTAACGATCGTAGAAATGCAAACGAGGAACTGAAAAAAATGGACTTACCAGAAGACCATGAAAAAGAAATGCTAGATCAAGTTCAAAAACTTACCGATAAATATATCGCGGAGGTAGACGAGGCAGTAAAAGTAAAAGAGGAAGAGGTAATGACAGTATAAAACTAATTACCTTTTAAAAAAACTATATAAAGGCTAATTCACAAGAAATAGCCTTTTTTTTATTTGTTCAAAATTAATTTTTACAAGATATAAGAAGCAATTAAAAAGCACTAAGAGTTGAGAAAAACAGAAGTCTTTGTAAAATTTAATAATCAGAAATAGTATTTTCTAAACGCAGATATTAAAAAATATTATTCAACAAATAACTATTAGACAAAGCCAAATATATTTCTCGGTTTTGAGGCTTATTTTCCTACCTTTGCACCTTCAATAAATATTCAGCATTTTGAGCAAGCTTTTTAGCACCGATTTTTGGACAAGACTAGCAGGTTTTATCTTAAGAAACCGTCCGTTTTTACTTATTGCACTAGTTGTAGTAACAGGTTTATTTGCAACCCAGTGGAAACATATAAAATTTACACATACAGAGGCTAACTTGCTGCCAGATGATCATGAGTACAACCTAGAATACAATAAGTTTCTTGACCTCTTCGGAGAAGAAGGTAACCTAATTGTAATGGGCGTAAGTGATTCAACATTATTTACTCCGGAAAAACTCCGAGCATGGGAAAATTTAGCCAAAGAAATTAATACATCTAGTACAGTCGATTTTACATTGTCAATTGGGGACTTACCCGTACTTAAAAAAAACACAGATACAGAGTCTTTTGAAATTGAGAAATTTATT
The DNA here is from genome assembly GCA_021793135.1 of Bacteroidota bacterium. Lineage (GTDB taxonomy): Bacteria > Bacteroidota > Bacteroidia > Flavobacteriales > Flavobacteriaceae > JAJYTI01. The sequence continues at coordinate 5,932 of JAJYTI010000025.1, read as the reverse complement.
AATGACAGCATTACAAATCAAGAGCAAGTAAATCGATATAAACAAGAATTACTATATAAACTTCCTTTTTTTGAAGGTCTTATTCATAGTCCAAACAAACAATCTGTACGTACAGCTATCTATCTAAAAAAAGATTTGGTAAATACGGCTTATCGCGAAGCATTTATATTAAATGACTTAGTTCCACTTATAGAAAAGTTTGAAGCCGACCAAAACATAAAGGTTCACACATCGGGTATGCCGTACATTCGAACTTTGAATGCAAAAAACATTGTTGATGAAATAGGAATTTTTGTGGGTGCTGCACTTTTTATTACTGCATTAATTTTCTTTTTATTCTTCCGCTCGATACGCGCAACCCTTATTGCTGTATCTACTGTATTAATTGCAGTAATGTGGGTATTTGGTACGCTCGGATTATTAAAATATGAGATTACGATACTCACAGCAATTATCCCACCACTAATTATTGTTATTGGAATTCCAAACTGTGTTTACTTAATAAATAAATACCAACAGGAAATTCTAGTTCATGGAAATCAAATTAAATCCTTACAACGTGTAATCGCAAAAGTAGGAAATGCTACGTTGCTCACCAATGCAACTACAGCCATGGGATTTGCAACTTTTATTCTAACGAATAGTACTTTGCTTAAAGAATTTGGTGTTGTAGCATCACTAAATATAATGGGGATTTTCGTTATCAGTCTTATCTTGATTCCGATTATTTACAGCTACATGCCTTTGCCTAAACAAAAGCACTTAAAGCATCACACTAAAAGATGGACAAACCGTTTTGTGAATTTTATTGCTTACATGGTACGCCATCATAGAATTTCTATTTTTGCTACCGCAGTTGGACTACTTATTTTCGGAATTATTGGTATCTATAAAATAAAAATCTCGGGAAGCATTATAGAAGACATGCCTCAAAAAACAGAGTTTTTTAAAGACATTCGATATTTTGAAAAGGAGTATGAAGGAATAATGCCATTAGAAATTCTGATCGACACCAAACGTGATAAAGGAGTAATGTCTCCAGCTACTTTAAATCGTATGGATAAACTTCAAGACTTTATAGATGAACAACCTGAACTTTCCAAGGCAATTTCTGTAGTAAACTTGGTGAAGTATGCGAAACAAGCTTATTATAATGGTAATCCAGATTACTATCAACTTCCAAATAGTCAAGAACGCACCTTTATCATGCCATACATGAGAAATGCAGGAAACGAAGGAAATGACATCCTAGAGAGTTATGTAGACAGTTCTGGCCGATATGCTAGAATTACCACATACATGAAAGACACGCCAACCGATGACTATAATAAACTAGAAGAAGATTTACTCAAGGAAATAGATAAGCTTTTTCCTGAAGATCGATTTGAAGTATCTATAACCGGGAAGGCTTTTGTATTCCAAAAAGGTACCACCTACTTGGTAAACAACTTAATCCTATCGTTAGCTTTAGCTATTTTTCTGATTGCTATGATTATGGTATGGATGTTCCGTAGCTTTAAAATGATAGTTGTATCGCTAATTCCAAACCTACTTCCATTAGTCGTGACTGCTGGTCTAATGGGCTATTTAGGTGTACCGATAAAACCATCTACTATTTTAGTGTTCAGTATTGCATTCGGAATCTCGGTAGATGATGCTATTCATTATCTTGCTCGTTACCGACAAGAATTAGTAGCTAGTAACTGGAAGATTAAAAAATCGGTTTATGCCGCAATTCGCGAAACAGGAATTAGTATGTTCTATACCGCAATCGTATTATTGTTAGGATTCTCGGTATTTACCATCTCTAGTTTTGGAGGAACTGTAGCATTAGGAGCATTAGTTTCTATTACATTATTCTTTGCTACCTTATCCAACTTACTTTTCCTTCCTTCGCTATTAGTGTCGTTAGATAAAAGTGTATCCAATAAAAAAACATTTAAAAAGCTGGCTGTAAAGTTGTTTCCAGACAAGGAAGTAGATGAATCACAAGATACAAAGTAGTAAGTTTGTGGTTACGTAGCCGATAAAGTATCTTTACACCCCATTAAATATCAAAGATTTATGCAGCATATTGAAATTAAGAAATTATTACAGATGGAGCCTTCGCTTCATACCGTGAACGTCAAAGGCTGGGTTCGTTCTTTTAGAAGCAATCGTTTCATTGCTTTAAACGATGGAAGCACTATAAATAACATTCAGTGTGTTATCGATTTTGAATCGTATGACAAAGAACTGTTAGATCGAATTACGGTAGGTTCAGCAATACATGTTGCCGGTGTTCTTAAAGAGAGCCAAGGTCGTGGACAAGCTGTAGAAATTGAAGTAAAAGAAATTGAAATACTTGGTGATGCCGATACTGAAGAAGTTAAAAAGACTATCTTATCACCTAAAAGACATACGCTAGAAACATTACGCGAACAAGCACATCTACGTGCACGTACAAATACAATAGGTGCTGTTATGCGTGTTCGTTCGGCTCTATCTTTTGCAATACATAAGTATTTCCAAGAAAATGGATTCTTCCACATGCACTCCCCTATTTTAACAGCGAGTGATGCAGAAGGTGCAGGAGAAATGTTTCACGTAACCAATTTTGATTTGGATAATCTTCCAAAAGATGAAAATGGCAAAGTAGATCATTCTAAAGATTTCTTCGGAAAAACTGCTAACTTAACGGTAAGTGGCCAACTGGAAGCAGAAACCTATGCCATGGGATTAGGTAAGGTATATACTTTTGGACCTACATTTCGTGCAGAGAATTCAAATACTACAAGACACCTAGCAGAGTTCTGGATGGTAGAACCAGAAGTGGCATTCTACGATTTAGATAACAATATGGATCTTGCAGAAGACTTTATTAAATATGTTATTAAATACGCTTTAGAACATTGTGCAGATGATTTAGCTTTCTTAGAAGAAAGATTAAATAAAGAGGAGCAAAATAAGCCACAATCAGAACGCACTGGAATGCTTTTACGTGAGAAGTTACAGTTTGTTATAGAAAACACCTTCAAACGAGTTAGCTACACCGAGGCTATTGACATCCTTAAAGACTCTAAGCCTAACAAGAAAGGTAAATTCAAATATCCTATTGATGCTTGGGGAGCAGACTTACAAAGCGAGCACGAACGATTCTTAGTAGAAAAGCATTTTAAAAAGCCAGTAATATTATTCGATTATCCAGCAGATATTAAAGCATTCTACATGCGCTTAAACGAAGATGGAAAAACCGTACGAGCTATGGACGTACTTTTCCCAGGAATTGGAGAAATTGTTGGTGGTTCGCAAAGAGAAGAGCGTTATGATGTTCTACTCGATAAAGTAAAAAACATGGGAATCGATGAAAAAGAAGTATGGTGGTATTTAGATATTCGTAAATTCGGTTCTGTAACCCACAGTGGATTCGGATTAGGATTTGAGAGACTAGTACTCTTTGTAACAGGAATGACCAATATACGTGACGTAATTCCTTATCCACGTTATCCAAATCACTTAGAGTTCTAAAACAATAGTTAAAAACAACATCGAGAAAACTATCTTCTTGCCTATAGAAGATAGTTTTCTTAGTTTTATAGGTATTATACCCTTTTGCTATGCTTAAACAAGAACTAAGACTAAAATTATCTCAGAAGCTATCTCCACAGCAGATTCAGCTTATGAAGCTTATTCAATTGCCTACCTTGGCATTTGAACAACGTATTCAACAAGAGCTAGAAGAAAACCCCGTACTTGAAAGTGGGAAAGAGCAAAAGGATGAAGATACATATGATGAATATGAATACGATAGTGAGCAAGATGGCAACGAGGTAATCGAGACCGACATTAATGTAGATGAGTATTTAAGTGACGACGAAACTCCTAGCTATAAGCTATCTACTAGTAATTATTCTCCAGACGATGATGATAAACAAATACCATATGCATCAGGGACATCGTTTACTCAATTTCTATTAAATCAATTAAATACCTATAGACTAGATGAAACAGAATATGCTATAGCAGAATTTTTAGTCGGTAGTATAGATGATAGCGGATATATCCGAAGAGATTTAGAAGATATTTTAGACGATTTAGCCTTTACTCAAAACATCTATACCGAACTTTCTGTACTGGAGAAAATTCTTGAAATAGTTCAAACTTTAGATCCTGCTGGAGTGGGCGCCAGAAACTTACAAGAATGTTTGTTAATACAGTTACGTCGAAAAACCCAAACCGATTCTATAGCGTTAGCAATTACTATTCTGGATGAATACTTTGAAGAGTTTTCTAAAAAGCATTATACACAACTTCAAAATCGATTAAAAATCGATACGGAAACATTACGTGATGCTGTACAAGAAGTAGAACAATTAAATCCTAAACCAGGCGGTTCTTATTCGAGTAATACAAGAATAGTAGAACATGTTATTCCAGATTTTACTATTCGAATTGTAGAAGGAGAACTAGAGTTAACCTTGAATGGGAGAAATGCTCCAGACCTACATGTTTCTAATGAGTATGCTAATATTCTAAAAGGATATAAAGAAAGTCAGAAACCAAGCAAAGAACAACAAAAGGCAGTACAATTTGTAAAGCAAAAACTCGATGCTGCAAAATGGTTTATAGACGCTATTAGGCAGAGACAACAGACTCTTATGCTTACTATGAGTGCTATAATGGAATATCAAAAAGAATATTTTTTATCTGGCGACGATAGAAAAATAAGGCCAATGATTCTAAAAGACATAGCCGAAGAAATAGATATGGACATTTCTACCGTTTCTAGAGTGGCTAATAGTAAATATGTTGAAACACCTTATGGTACAAAGTTAATCAAAGACTTCTTTAGCGAATCTATGACCAATGCTGATGGTGAAGAAGTTTCTACATTAGAGATTAAAGATATACTTCAAAGTATAGTTGACAAAGAAGACAAAGCTAAACCACATACGGACGAGGTATTAGCAAAACTCCTAAAAGAAAAAGGCTATCCTATAGCAAGACGTACTGTTGCAAAATACCGAGAACAACTAGATATTCCAGTAGCACGATTGCGAAAAGAAATATAAACATATGGGATTTTTACTTCGTGTTGGCTCCTATCTTTTTCACCCATTATTCATGCCTTTACTTGGGTGGGTTTTATATATAATAATTCAGCCCGTCCATCCAAAAGCATTAATACTACAATATACCTATAAAGACGTTTTATTATTTACATTAATAATACCCGCATTGTTTTGGAGTTATTTAAAACTTAGAAATAGAATAAGCGATTGGGATGTAGAGAAAGTTAAAGAAAGAAGTATACCACTATTATTATACAGTCTATGTATAATGGCATTTATATATTTAGCAAAGTTAAATTATATATTACCATATAAAGCTTTTGTATATGGAATCTTAACCTCGGTGATTACTTGTTGGATATTAACACTGATCAAAGTAAAAGTCAGTTTACATCAATTAGGAATCAGTGGACTTTTAATATTTGTTATCTGTTTGAGTATATATTTTCAAATAAACTTGCTACTCTATATTTCTATATTATTTATAGCAAATGGATGGGTTGCAAGTTCAAGGCTATATTTAAAGAAACATTCACCTATAGAGTTAGGTTTAGGCTTCGTTTTAGGAGCTTTACCACAATTATATTTAGTTACTTACTGGCTATAATATATAGAAGATAAAACCAAACTGTAAAGGCCTTATTTCAATTAATGTACCATCTGTCGTATACACTTCTTTTTGGAATAAGTTATTCAAATCATATTTAGCAAAAAAATTGATTTTGTTATATCCAAAACTAAGAGTAGCACTCCAACGCAATTTTTGAATATCTGGTATTTTTGTAACTATAACGGTATTTTCAGATTGTTTAAAAGTAGACCTAGACCAATAAAGATATCCAGCAGTTACCCCTCCGTATATTCTCCAGAACTGATATTTA
>JAJYTI010000242.1 GCA_021793135.1 Bacteroidota bacterium | reverse complement strand
GTATTCAAACGTACCGTGCTTACTAGTAATTGTAAGTTTTTTCTTATCGGCAGCTTCTACTCTACCAACAATTTGTGCTGGGACATTAAAACTTTCCGAAATAGCGATAATATCTTTGGCTACCTCTTCATTAGTATAAATTTCCATTCGGTGTCCCATATTAAATACTTGATACATCTCTTTCCAGTCTGTTTTACTTTCTTCTTGAATAAGCTTAAATAATGGTGGTGTATCGAATAGATTATCTTTTATAACATGCACGTCTTCTACAAAGTGTAGCACCTTAGTTTGTGCTCCTCCACTACAATGCACCATACCTTGAATGTCTTTATTGGAATATTTTTCTAGAATTTTTTTAATTATTGGTGCATAGGTTCTTGTTGGAGATAATACTAACTTTCCAGCATCTAATGGAGTTTCCTCTACTTTATCTGTCAAACTACGAGTTCCAGAATAAATCAAATCACTTGGCACTTCGGGATCAAAACTCTCTGGATATTTTTTTGCTAAATCGTCTCCAAATACATCATGACGTGCAGAAGTTAGACCATTACTTCCCATTCCACCATTGTACTCATTTTCATATGTCGCTTTACCGAAAGAAGCTAAACCTACAATTACATTGCCTGGTTTAATATTGGCATTATCGATAACATCGGAACGCTTCATACGTGCGGTAACCGTAGAGTCAACAATAACGGTACGAACTAAATCGCCCACATCGGCAGTCTCGCCACCAGTAGGATAAACATTTACACCATGTTTTTGTAATTCCTCGGCTACTTCATTATTTCCTTGAATTAATGCAGCAATTACCTCTCCTGGAATACGGTTTTTATTTCTACCGATTGTAGAAGACATTAAAATATGATCGGTTGCACCTACGCAAAGTAAATCGTCAATGTTCATAATCAATGCATCTTGCGCTATGCCTTTCCAAACCGATAAATCACCTGTTTCTTTCCAATACATATAAGCCAAAGAAGACTTGGTTCCTGCGCCATCGGCATGCATCACTATACAGTATTCAGGATCATTAGTTAAGTAATCGGGAATAATTTTGCAAAAAGCCTTTGGAAAAAGCCCTTTATCGATATTTTTTATCGCTTTGTGTACATCGCCTTTGGAGGCCGAAACACCACGCTGTGCATAGCGTTTAGAAACTTCTTGACTCATTGTGTTGTATGTTTTTACAAAAATAAGATTATCTATGTTCTTTTAATAAGAAAAACTGCTGCTTTTTCTCGCTTTAAGTAAATTATTTCTTGTGATAGAGGTTTAGTACGTCTTTGTCATAGTTTCTGGAACTACAATAATAAAATCGGCAAGATGTTTATTACCATCTTCTAACTTTGAAACATCTTTTTGTTCAACTGTGGTAATTGTTTTTACATTCATTCCTTCTTTATACTGATGAATGTACCATACAATTCCTTCGTGTTTCTTGCTATGAAATGCCCCATTATAATGTAAGAAGAGATGATTGGGCTTCTTTGTTTCTAAGATAAAATAAGCCATTGTAGCATCTTTAATCGCTTGGGCTTTGACTAACAATGGAGAACCATGATCCCCCATCATGTTTAAAATTTCTTGATAAGTATCTAAGTCCTTATCATATGGAATTGGCAAAGGTGCAATCCAAGACTTCTCTTGTGTGGTTAAGGTATCTAAAACTTGAAAGTCGTTTTTATACACCATATTCGCATATCGTCTTGGGATGTTAGTTGCAGTAAATTGAATATTATTTTCTTTTGCCCAGTCCACAATAGGTGCATAATCGGTATCATAGTTGGGCCATAATCTCACCTCATCCTTTAATGCTTCCTTATCGATATTTCCATTCATATAGGCATCTAATCCCTCTTGATTATCTGCTTCTAGCATTTCTGCTCCTAATTGAATAGATTGATTATTGTGCAAATCCATTGCAAGTTCTAACTCTAACCAATGAGAAATTGGATTATTATGTAACTCTCCGAAGAATACCATATCTGCATTCTGAATCTTCTTCAGCATACGGGTATATCGTATTTTCTTACCTTTTGCATTATATAACTCATAAGCTGGCTTAGATTGTGCAAAAGCATGGCTCGTACATATTACTGAAAACAGTAATAACATTCGTTGAAATAGAAATTTTGACATATATGTTTAATTATATTCCTTATCTTTCGATAAAGATACAGACTCTAAACAAATGAAAAAGAAGTTTTTCTCTATACTTGCTAGATTAAATAAAGTACTCTTACCAAGTTTAACTAAGAAAGGAGTGGATATCATGAATTTGACTACTACTCAGAAATTATTATTGGGTTGGCGTACTTGGGTCACTAAGAATAGTTTAGAGTAAAAAGTTAATAGAGTTTAATAAGTAACTAGAGATTGAATTTTATAATCTCGAAGTTTCTCACGTCCTTTTAAAAAACTAAGTTCCATTAAGAAATTACAAGCTACTACCTCGCCACCTAATTGTTCTATCAAATGACAAGCTGCAGCAGCTGTTCCCCCAGTCGCTAATACATCATCATGCAGAAGTACTTTCTCTCCTGGCAAGATTGCATCGGTATGTACTTGAATGCTATTTGATCCATATTCCAAATCATAACCCTTTTCTATAATTTCATATGGCAGTTTGCCCGGTTTGCGCATTGGGACAAAACCTGCATTAAGTTCTTTAGCTAGTAGAGTACCAAATAAAAAACCTCTTGCTTCTACTCCAACTACTTTGTCTATTTCTTGTCCTTTCAACAATTCTATTAATGCCTGTAAGGTTTTATTCATTATTTCTGGATCTAGAAATAAAGGAGTAATGTCTTTAAACACTACGCCCTCTTTTGGAAAATCTACGATGTCGCGAATGTATTTTTCTACTGAAAACATATTAATTTATTCAATCTATGAATGATAAAGTTAATAAAAGTCTGGAAGCTTATAGTTAGAATATAAGCAAATAAAAAAAGCGATATCTTTAATTAGATATCGCTTTTAGTGACGTCGGCAGGATTCAAACCTGCAACCTTCTGAGCCGTAATCAGATGCGCTATTCAGTTGCGCCACGGATCGGA
>JAJYTI010000241.1 GCA_021793135.1 Bacteroidota bacterium | reverse complement strand
AAGAATCTTGAGTTTATTCAATTTATTGCGCCGATTGCCAATGCTTTTACTGGATTATTAGATACACAATTTAATATCTCTGGAGATTTAGCCAATGACTTTACTCCAAAGTTAGAAACCCTAAAAGGAAGTGCATTACTTGATATAATCTCTGCACATGTAAATCCTAGTAGCAATCCGTTAGCAGCACAGTTAAACGAAAAATTAAGTTTTGTAAATCTTAAAGAAGTAAACCTAAATGATATAAGTACTAAGGTGCAGTTTAACAATGGAGAGATCCAAATGCAACCTATAGAATACAGTTGGAAAGACATGCATGTTTCCCTAGACGGGACGCATTCCTTAACCAATGATATGAACTATAATGCAAAACTGGATATCCCTGCTAAATATTTAGGTAAGGAAGCTACGCAACTATTAGCCAAACTTAATCCAGTAGATGCGGAAAACAAACATATTATTTTACCTATTAATATAACTGGATCTGGCAGCTCTCCTAAAGTTAATATAGACACTAAAGCGGCTATCGAGTCTTTAACTGCAGATATTATCGAATATCAAAAAGGTAGAGTCGAAGACAAGTTAAACGAAGAGAAAGAAAAGCTTGAAGACAAATTAAAAGATAAAGGAAAAGATCTTTTCGGCAATATACTTCCTTCTAAAGGTGATAAGGACTCTACGAAAGTAGAGCAAGATTCTGTAAAAGTGAAAGACGAGTCTATAGAAGACAAACTAAAAGATGGATTAAAGGACTTGTTTAATAAAGGAAAGGATAAAAAGTAAAAAGTAAAAAAGGCTACCAAAATACGGTAGCCTTTTTACTTTCATTTAATTTTCAATTTAAGAAGACATTACTTGTAATGCAACCACAAAACCCTCGTGACTACGGACGTTAAAAACAGTACCGTCTTCAAACAATAAGTATTGTCCTTTTATACCCTTTAGCTTCCCTTCATAAAAAGGATTTTTTTCTAAATTCAAACTTTTCAATTTAGTTGGATATTGCAATACTGGAAATTCCATATGTGTTTCTTTATTTGTAGAAAGAAAATATTCTTTAGTCTCCTCTGGAATGTATTCATAAAGTCTATCTCTCCATTCTTCTAAGTCTTCATCATCTATTTCGTTGCGAAGCATGGTACGCCAATTCGTTTTATCCGAAACATGTTCTTTAAGAGCAATCTCTGTAATTCCAGCCAAGTATCTATTTGGCACTTCTACAATCTCTATAGCTTCGTGTGCTCCTTGATCTATCCAGCGAGTTGGCACTTGTGTTTTGCGCGTAACACCTACTTTTATCGAGCTACTATTTGCTAAATAAACGATGTGGGGTTGCAACTGCACTTTCTTTTCGTATTCTAAATCGCGATGTTCAATTCCTTTGTGCGCTTGACTAAGCTCAGGTTTTATAACCCAATCTGCTGCTTGTGGTAGCTTAAAAAAACAATCGTAACAATAACCTTGGCGATAAATTTTCTTTTCTAATTCACAGTTTAAACAACAATATTTTAAAAACCGAATTTGTATGTTCTTATCTAATAATTGATTGACATTTACTACATCTGACGGGAAATCCAAATAATATTGAATGGGCTGCCCTAGCTCTGTTTTCATTTTTCTAAGAACTCCTTCGTATAGCATATAAAAGATTTTAGTATTTTTACTGTATAAAGATAGGATTAAATATGGCATTGTCACTAATTAACTCGGTTGCATCCTGGTTTCTACGAAAACGATTTCAGCAAATCGAGTACTTCATGAATCATCCACATGAAGTGCAAGATGCTTTACTCATGAGTTTAATCAGCAAGGCTAAAAACACAGAATTGGGAAAAAAATATGGATTTTCCTCCATTACTTCCTATCAGGATTTCACCCAACAAGTGCCAATTACTACCTATGAAGCCTATCAGCCATACATCGAAAGATCGAGGCGTGGCGAGGATAATATTTTTTGGCCAACAACTATCCGTTGGTTTGCAAAATCTAGCGGAACGACAAATGCTAAAAGTAAATTTATTCCAGTAAGTCTAGAAGCTCTAGAAAACTGTCATTACGAAGCTAGTAAAGATTTTCTATCTATTTATTTAAATAACAACCCCGATTCTCAACTATTTACAGGTAAAGGTTTGCGATTAGGTGGTAGTAAAGAATTATATAAAGAAAACGGAACAAGTTTTGGCGATTTATCTGCAATATTAATTGACAACATGCCTTTTTGGGCAGAATATAGTAGCACACCTAACAACCAAATATCACTTTTATCGGATTGGGAAATCAAAATGCAAGCTATTGTTGACGATACAATAAACGAAAATGTAACAAGCTTAATGGGTGTGCCTTCCTGGATGTTAGTATTGCTAAATAATGTATTAGAAACCACTGGAAAAAACAGTATTCTAGAGGTTTGGCCTAACCTAGAAGTATATTTCCATGGTGGCGTAAGCTTCGCACCTTACCGTAAGCAATACAACAAGATTTTACCTAAGGATGACTTCCGGTATTATGAAGTATATAATGCTTCGGAAGGCTTTTTCGCTATACAAGATAGAAATGATAGCGATGAACTTTTACTTATGCTAGATTATGGTATTTTCTACGAATTTATACCAATGGATACTTTTGGAACCGATAAGGAACAAATTATTCCATTAAGTGAGGTTGAGATAGGTAAAAATTACGCTATAGTTATTACCACTAATGCAGGGCTTTGGCGTTATATGATTGGGGACACGGTTCGCTTCACTAACACTTCTCCATATCGAATTAGAGTAAGTGGAAGAACCAAACACTTTATAAATGTTTTTGGAGAAGAATTAATTATTGAAAATGTTGAAAAAGCACTTCAAGATACCATTCAAAAAGTACCTTGTGAAATTAAAGACTATACAGTAGCTCCTATTTTTATGGAAGGTAGAGAAAAAGGAGCTCATCAATGGATAATTGAGTTTTCGACCCCACCAGAAAACATTGAAACATTTAGAGACTGTTTAGATATTTCACTTCAAAAACTAAATAGTGATTATGAAGCCAAACGCTTTAATAACACAACCCTTAGACCTTTA
>JAJYTI010000240.1 GCA_021793135.1 Bacteroidota bacterium | reverse complement strand
AAAGGAGCAGACGATTTTCAGAATTTAGAAGTAAATGGTAAACCTCTACATTTACAAGTAATTGAAACCTCTAAAACATGGGAGAACAGCAAAAACCTTATGTATGTAGTAGGTGCGACAAAAGCAGAATCCTTACGACCTATCCGAGAGTTAGTTCCAAATAATTTTTTATTAGTTCCAGGAATTGGTGCTCAAGGAGGAAGTTTAGAGGCTGTTTGTAAAAATGCATTGACACCTGATATAGGATTATTGATTAATTCTTCTAGAGGAATTATCTATGCATCTACAGGTGCTGATTTTGCAGAGGCAGCTCAAAAAGAATCGAAGAGACTTCAAGAGCAGATGAAAACTTTCTTATAAAGATGATGTTTACCGATGCATTAGGACAAAACTTTAAGCAAATTCCTAAGGAGGATTTGCGAATTGTTTCCTTAGTGCCATCCCAAACAGAGTTACTTGTCGATTTTGGTCTAGAAAATCAATTGGTAGGTATAACAAAGTTCTGCGTGCATCCTGTAGATTTGCGAAAGCGGATAAAAGTTGTCGGCGGTACAAAACAACTACATAAAAATAAAGTCGCGGAACTTAAACCAAATCTTATCCTTTGTAATAAAGAAGAGAATACCAAAGCTATCGTTGAAGAACTCCAGGGTATCGCTCCAGTGTGGGTAACCGATATGTTTACTATTGAGGATAGCTTAAAAACTATAAAGGATTTAGGATGTTTTTTAGGAGTTGAAGAGGTCGCTAAGAAGATGGTGAGTGTTATTAAGAATGAGGCAGAAAATTTTGCTGAGTTTATGAAAGATAAATCTGCTAAAAAGGTATTGTATTTTATTTGGAAAAATCCTTATATGGCAGCAGGAACAAATACTTTTGTAAACGATTTATTACAAAGAAATAAATTTGAAAATATTCTTCCTCAGAATAGTCGTTATCCAGAAGTTTCCCCGAGTAGCACTAAAAAACCAGAGCTAATACTTTTATCTTCCGAGCCATATCCATTTGCAGATAAACATAGAAAAGAAATTGAAGAGGAGTGGGGCGTACCAACCATGTTAGTAGATGGTGAATATTTTAGCTGGTATGGGTCTAGGTTGCTTAAAGCATTTAAGTATTTTAGAAGTTTACACAATTAAGAAACTTTTCGTCTTATTCTAATTCCTAAAACAACCAACGCCAAAACTCCTAAACAAATTACTGGCCACAAATTCCTATTCTCAATACTTTCTGTAGGTCCATAATAAACAAAAGCTCCCCAGTAGAATGGAGATTTCATGATATTATCAACATTCGGATCCTCTAAGTAATTAATACTTGCTTGCTGAGTAGCGAAGCTTTTAGATTTTTTTCTTTTTAAGTTGTCATAAAAATAATGCATGAGCTCAGAAGTGCTTTTGTCATTTACTTGCCATAAGGAAAAGAACACATTTTCCACTCCAGCGTATTGAAAACCTCTAGCCAAACTTTGTGCTCCTTCTCCTTTAATAAGCCTGCCAATACCAGTATCACATGCACTCAAAACGACGAGATTTGCAGATGTATTTAGGGTATATAACTCATGAACAAGGAATGCCCTGTCACTAAATAGTATAGAAGCTTCTTCATTAAATGTACCACCAAATGCATGAGTAGATATATGTAGTATATAGGTATCTTTGGCTTTATCTATAAATTTTTCTGCTGTAGCTTCTTTATTTTTATAAAGCAAACTTGGGTATAGTTCTTCAATGGCATCTGCTTCCTTTTCAGAGAATTGCAGTTCTAATTCCGAATTTGAAAAAATAGGAAAGAAACCAATTAATTCATCTTTTCTAGATTGTTTGTTAATAGGCTTATTATAATCTTTTAACGTTAATAAGTATGTTATTTGACTTTCGTAAATAAGAAATGGCATTCTAGCATATTCGCTAGTGTTGGAATCTTTAGACAATAAAGTTTGAAAAGGAACAAAAGATAGAATACCATCTGGAATTACTATGAGTTTTTTATTGTTAGGTAGATCTAATAGCTTGTATAATGTTCTAGCAGTTTCTTTAAATGTTTTTACATCATTATTTATGTACTGCTGATTTTCAAATAATCTATTGAATTGACGAATTTGGTTTCTAAATTCCTCGTATTCTTCTATATTGTTTGTTAGTTTTTTAAAACGTAAAATATCTTTAGAAATTATGAATTGATAAATGGATTGGTCACCCATAAAATAACTAACGAGGGTCTCTTTATTATGTGCAGCTTTTTTTTGTAACGCTTTTAATTTTATCGGTTCTAAATCTTTAGAATAAAGATAGGATTGAATTTTTTCTTGTAGTATTTTCTGCTCGGTTAGTAAGTTGCTGTATGATTTTTGCAATTCAGAAATATCTTCTGCATTAAAATCTTCAAGGTGAGTTTTATGATATAACTCATTTTTTACACTCGCTAATTGTTGTTCTAATTCTTGATATAATAGAATATCTTCGTTATGATATTGCCCTAGAATTTGTTTCTGTTCCATGGCATCGGTTACTACTCTACTTTTATTTTTACTGTCTATTTGAATAGCTCGTTCTAACCAATTGACATCATTATAATCAGTGTATTCGTTGTAACAAATTGTTAGCATCTTTTCGCCTCGTCTGCGTAAATTTTGTTGCATAAGTAATTTGCTTTCCTGTTGATGTAAATGAATAAATAACATTTCATTTACTTCTTCTGCCAGTAAATAAGTATTCCAAGCTTTTTGATTATTGTTTTCGTCAATATAAATGGCAGCTTGTAAATCTAATGCTTCCATTAAAGTGGTTTCTGGATATAGTTGTTTTTTGCTAGGGATGCGTTCTGACTCTTCATAAGTAGGTAATAATAAATTATAAACTTGTTGAATACTTATTTTAGCATTGGTAATAGCATTTTGTCTGTAATAAGTTTCTGCGATTGCTAAGTGTATTTTTGCTAACTCCCTCGGAGTATCAGGTGTTTTTTCTATTGCTGCTTGTAAATTATGAATTGCGTTTTCATAATTCTTTTCTTTTAAATTTACTTGAGCTAATAGTATATATGCTTTTGGAGTTTTTAAAGTTTCAATATTCATATTCGA
>JAJYTI010000239.1 GCA_021793135.1 Bacteroidota bacterium | reverse complement strand
GTAAAAAACCTATCCAGCTATCTACATCATTTTCGCATACAAAACAATATTATTATGATTTTTATGCAAGAAATGTAGACCGTGGTAGAAGCTTCTTAATTACTGGAGGTAGCGTTGGCCTAGCAAAAAGATTACAATGGCCCGATGACCATTTTGTCCTTTCTAACGCTATAAGTTACCAACACTATAGCTTAAGCAATTACAACACTGGTTTATTTACCTTTGGTGATGGTTATTCGAATAACCTAGCTTATACCATAGGAATCAGTAGAAACAACACAGGTACCAACCCATTGTACCCAACAAGTGGATCGGAATTTAGCATCTCTGCTAAATTAACTCCACCATTTACATTATTCAGTTCAAAGAACTTTAAAAACCTTGCTAATGAGCGAGCGGACATTGAAGATCAACTAAGAACAAATCCTTCTAACGCAGAAGAGTTAAGTAACCGTCGTTCAGAAATTGACCAAGAAAGATTCAAATGGTTAGAGTATTATAAAGTAAAATTCAAAGGGCTATGGTATTCTGGATTAACCGATAAA
Organism: Bacteroidota bacterium; assembly: GCA_021793135.1. GTDB lineage: Bacteria > Bacteroidota > Bacteroidia > Flavobacteriales > Flavobacteriaceae > JAJYTI01. The sequence goes on along the minus strand of JAJYTI010000239.1, from coordinate 2,540 downwards.
TTAGTACTACGCTCTAGAGTAGACTTTGGATTCTTAGGAGCATACAACAACCATAGAGGAGTTCCTCCATTTGAACGATTCTATTTAGGTGGAGATGGATTAGCAACCTACAGTTTAGATGGGCGCGAAGTAGTACAAATGCGTGGATATCCGAACCATTCTTTATCTATCCAAGATGGAAGTACAGTGTATAGTAAATATTCTGTAGAATTAAGATACCCTATTTCTTTAGCAAGTATGGCTACTATTTACGGATTAGCTTTTGCTGAAGCAGGAAATGCATTCGACTCGTTTAAAAAATTCAACCCGTTTGATGTAAAACGTTCCGCAGGACTAGGATTACGTATATTTATGCCACAAATTGGACTATTAGGAATTGATTTTGGATACGGATTCGATAATCCATTAGGCACTAATGAGCGTAGTGGATGGGAAACACACTTTATTATCGGACAGGATTTATAATGTTTGGCATGATTTTTTCATATAGAAGATAAGATGTTGATATGACAAGAGTTTATTTATTTTTGATTGTTATCCTAGCTACAATGACACAAACGTATGCACAGCGCAATTTACGTTTTGGTTATATAGACATGGAATACATTCTAGAAAATGTCGATGAATACCAAGAAGCATCTGCACAACTAGAGAATAGAGTGCAACGCTGGAAAGTAGACTTAGACAACTTGAAAGAGGAGATAGAAGGGATGCGTTTAGATTTAAGTAATGAAAGAGCTTTACTTACGCATGAACTAATTGAAGAACGAGAAGAAGAAATCGAAGTAAAAGAAAATGCATTACGAGAATTGCAAATACAACGTTTTGGATCAAAAGGAGATTATTACACACAACGCAGACGTTTAGTCCAGCCTATCCAAGACCAAGTATATACTATCGTACAAGAAATTGCAGAAGCAAGACAATATGATTTTATCTTTGATAAAACTAGTGATGCGGCAATGTTATTCGCTTCAGAAAGACATGATATTAGTGACCTAGTATTACGTAGAATTGATAGAGCATCGAATCGTAGAGAAGCAACTAGTAGAGACGAAGAAAAAGAAATAGAAAGACGTGAATCTTTAACTGACGAACAAGACAAAGAGCTTACTGAACGTGAAAAAGCACGTGAAGAACAATTAACAGAACGTCAGAAGGCTATGGAAGAAAGAATGCGTGAGCGTGATTCTATTCGTGAAGCTAGACAAAGAGAACATGAAGAAAGAAGACAGAAAATATTAGACGAAAGAAAACGCCAACGCGATTCAATATTAAATGCTAGAAACAATAATAATGCTACTCCTGCTAAGCCACAAGAAAAAGAAGCTGCGTCTGACAACATAGAAACAGAAGCACCAAAGCAAGAAAAAAACAACGAAGAGGAGTTAGAAATTGAAACTAAATCTAGCGAAGAAGACAAGACTTCTAGTCTAGAAGAAAAAGCAAATGATAAATTATCGGAACGGGAAAAACAGATAAAAGATCGACAAGAAGCTATTAAAAAGAGACAGGAAGAACAAGAGCAAAAGAGACAGCAGATATTGGAAGAAAGACAAAGAAGAAGAGATTCTATTCAAAATTTGAGAAAATCGAACAATTAAAAGTTAAAATAAATTCAAAACCGAGAGTACTTTAAATAACCATCCTAAATTTGAATAATTAAATTAAATCAACATGAAAAAGATTAAATTATTAGCAATAGCTATTGTTTTATTTATCGGAGCGTCTACACAAGTAAACGCACAAAGTAAAATAGCTCATATAGACACGCAAGAACTAGTAGCGTCTATGCCAGAGATGAAGAGTGCAGAAACTGAACTAGAGAAGATTGAAAAAACTTACGATACTGAACTTCGTAACTTAGCGAATGAGTTTGAAGCAAAAGTAAGACGTTACGAACAAGAAGCTGATTCTAAATCAGAAGAAGAAAACATGATCCGCGCTCAAGAATTACAAGAAATGCAAAATAATATTCAAGAGTACAGACAACAAGCAATGGAAGAGTACGACAAAAAACGTCAAGACATCTACCAACCTTTATTGGAAAAAGCTAGAAAAGCAATTGAAAAAGTAGGTAAAGCACAAGGTTTTGACTATGTATTTGACTCTACTATGGGAAGCGGAGTTATTATGGCAGAAGGTAAAGATCTTTTACCAGATGTAAAGAAAGAATTAGGTATCTAATACTTATATCAGATAATAAAATAAGAAAACTGCTCGCTTTATTGGCGGGCAGTTTTTATTTTTACCTATATGAATAAAAATGTACAAATAGGAGTTTTTGATTCTGGTGTTGGTGGTATAACAATATGGCAAGAAATAGTTAATAGATTACCGCATGAAAATACTTTATATCTTGCTGATAATATAAATGCCCCATATGGTTTTAAGTCGAAAACAAAGATTATAGAATATAGTATTAAAAACACACAATTTCTGCTTAGCAAAGGAGCTAAATTGATTGTAGTAGCATGCAATACAGCTACCACTAATGTAATTGATATACTTAGACATACATTTCCCAATATTCCTTTTAT
>JAJYTI010000238.1 GCA_021793135.1 Bacteroidota bacterium | reverse complement strand
ATATTTTTTAAATAATATCACCTTCGAAAAGAGAAGCTAAGCGGATTAATAAAATATAAAAATCTGTATCTTTAATCCTTATTCTCATTTGTCTCATATGAAGCATCTTTACGCCTTACTTTCATTTTTATTAATTATCGGAGTATGTTGGTTTAGTTTTTATGGAGTCGTACCTCAAGAAAATGATGACGAAGAATTTATTCCAGCAAATGAATTCTCCGCTATTCGCGCTTCGATTCCATTAGAGGAAATCGCAAAAGAAGCACATTATTTAGGATCGGATGCACACGATAAAGTTCGTGGTTATTTAATTGGAGAACTAAGTAAACTAGGATTACAACCACATATACAAGAAGGATACAGCTATAATAACACCTCTAAAACACTTACCAAACCAACCAATATTATTGCGAAATTCCCAGGTACAGAAAAAGATGGAAAAGCGCTCTTGCTATTATCGCATTATGACAGTGCAGCGATACACTCTCCTGGGGCAAGTGATGATGGAATTGGTATTGCCACAATTCTAGAGAGTTTTAGGGCTTTTCTTGCATCGGGTAGCCGACCTAAGAACGATATCATTATTTTATTTACCGATGCAGAGGAGATAGGATTAGATGGTGCTAAATTATTTATGGACGAGCATCCATGGGCAGAAGATATAGGTTTAGCTATAAATCTAGAGGCAAGGGGAACTAGCGGCCCAAGTAATATGATATTAGAAACGAATGGAGGAAATAAAGAATTAATCAAAGCATTTAAAAAAGCTAACACTCCCTATCCTATTGCCTCCTCCTTGATGTATAGTGTTTATAAACTTCTCCCTAATGACACCGACTCTACTGTCTTGCGAGAAGAAGGAGATATCGATAGCTTCTTTTTTGCTTTTATAGATAACCATTTTAATTACCATACGGCTAATGATAATCTCCAAAACATAGACTGGACTAGTTTTGAACATCAGGGAAGTTACGTACTTCCACTACTACATTATTTTGGAGATGCAGATTTAAATACTTTGAAGTCCGATAGAGAAGAAGTTTATTTCAATTTTCCTATTTTAAAATTAGTTCACTATCCTTTCAATTGGATAATACCTATGCTTATTCTTGCATCCCTTATTTTCATAGGACTTACAATATATGGTTTAAAGAAAAATAGTTTAAACATCAAGCATATTACCATAGGTTTTATTCCATTTATCTTATCCTTACTTACTTCTGGAATCATAGGATATTTTGGCTGGAAAGCAATTCAAATACTATATCCACACTACGGCGAAATTCAACAAGGATTCACTTATAACGGACATACATATATTGCTCTATTTGTAAGTATTTCTTTAGCGATTAGCTTTATCATTTATCATAAATATAGCAGAGAAAAAAATCAAGCCTCCTTAATGGTAGCACCTATATTTTTATGGCTAGTAATCAACACAATTGTGATATTCACGTTAAAAGGAGCAGCTTATTTTATAATACCAGTATTCTTTACCTTACTATCATTCTTTCTAATGATACAGCGAAAAGAACCAAATGGATTACTTAATGCTATATTAGCTATTCCTGCTATATTCATTTTTGCCCCGTTAATTCAGTATTTTCCTGTAGGATTAGGATTAAAAATGTTAGTTCTAAGTAGTGTATTTACAGTATTGCTTTTCGGACTACTATTACCGATATTCAATTATTACCGCGGCAAACATATACTAGCATTAGGTTTTACTATTTTATCGATATTCTTTTTTATTCAAGCACATCGTACAAGTGATTTCTCGCCAGAACGTCAAAAACCAAATAGCTTAATGTATTATAACGATGCAGATACAGGAAAATCCTATTGGTTAACGTATGATAAATACTTGGATGAGTGGACTCAGGCTTTCTTTGGAGAAAATCCGAGACCTGCGGTAGAACTAACCAATGCACAACCCTATAGCAAATACGGGAGAGGATTTACCTTTGCTGCGGAAGCACCTAAAAAAGACATTGCAGAGTTTGATGTGATTCTAAAATCAGACACCATCATCGGCGAGAATCGAAAGGTAGAATTGACAATTGTACCTCAACGACGAATAAACCGATTTGAACTTTATAGCGACAACCATTCCGACTTTAAGACACTTTCATTCAACGATAAAAAAGTTGCTTTATCAGAAACAACAAACACTTATCGCGGCACTAGTAATCCAGCTTTAGTTAACTATCATGTTTCGAAAGGCGAATCTTTAAGAGTCTCATACACCGTCTCGAAAGATGTAGAAGTTAACTTTAGAGTAATGGAATATTCCTATGATCTACTCGACCATCTTGATCCAAGTTTAGCACAACGACCAGATTACACCATGCCAAAACCCTTTGTAGTAACCGATGCCATAGGCGTCAAACGAAGTTTTTCGGTTAATGATTTAAACTTGGTAGAAGATGAAGAAACTGAGGAATTATTAATCGACTGACTCCGATTTTAGCATAAGCTTATATTCTATTTTAAGCCAATGCAGCTTAAAGAGTTTATTTTTGCTCGGTTTTTCCAAAGAGACAAAATATTTATATGGCATCTACAAAGAATAAATTCCACTTTTTGATTTATCTAGCTTTGTTAAGCATCATTGGATTCTTAGCAACCGATATGTATTTACCAGCTTTTGATGCAATGCGTTCGGACTTAGAAACCACTAAAAATTATATCGGAGCAAGTTTAACCTTGTTTTTAGGAGGCTTTGCTATTGGTCAGCTAATCTGGGGTCCTATTTCTGATAAGTATGGGAAACCGAAAGCCATATTGCTAGGTCTTTCCATATTTGTTATTAGTTCGGCTGGAATTTTCTTTACAGAAAACGTGTTTATGCTTCTCGCACTTAGAATTCTGCAAGCATTAGGTGGTTGTGCGGCTGCGGTAAGCTGGCAAGCTTTGGTCATCGAACGTTATCCAGAAAATGAGACAAACAAAGTCTTTGCGTCCATCATGCCTTTAGTTGCATTGTCGCCAGCATTAGCGCCACTGTTAGGTGTATGGATTCTACAACATTTTGGATGGCGATATATCTTTATCATACTTGCTATTATTGCGTTATTGTTGATTGGATATACATTTACACTAATA
>JAJYTI010000237.1 GCA_021793135.1 Bacteroidota bacterium | reverse complement strand
TTCCGATCTTAAATTAGGATAGTTATAGCTTACCCAATCTAAGGTTTCATTCTCTTTAGTTATGCGAAAGTTTCCAGATTCTAATGGCCTGTCCGTGGTAGTAATCCAAACTGCATTTTGTTTTTGTTCCTGTATAGGGATAAAACTATTTTCGTTATCCGTAATATGCAAAATATCTTGCGAATTAAAATCTCCAGTAATGGTATAAGTAGATGGTTGTCCTAATAATTGATATAATTGTTTCTGAGGACGACTTTGTAAAGCTATATTGTATAGTGTAGGTACAATTAAGGGGGATTTTATAAAGTTGGTGTTTTCTTCATTCAAAGAAGCACTTAATACGTAGACACTTCCTGATTGTGTTATAAATGCATCTCCAGAATCATAAGATAGGATAGGAGTGCCATTATTTTGCAGTTTATAGAATTGATTTATATATGGATTCTGAAAATTATCTACTCTTCGTTCAAAAACACCTTTAAAAACAGGATGATCATAATGAATTGTAGAAAGTCGTCTTTTGTGGTTGTTCTTATTCGTGTATTGTGGAGCATCTAATCTCTGTAGTAAATTATTATAACTATCTATATGTATATTATCCGAAGGTATAAATAGTATCTGAGCACCCTGTTCTATACTGTTTTCTAGTACACTTGACAATTGTGGGGTAAGCCTATCTATATTATAGATTATAATAAAATTGGCTTGCTCAATTCCACTATAATCGTTTCCGTTTTCTGATATTATATCTAAATTAAACTCAGGTGAATCAAATATTTTAAGATAATCTGCCTTGCCATTACCTATGGCTTTTATTTTAATTGGTTCGTTCGGCATTAAACTAAAATACTTCTTATTATCGAATGGAATATATGAGTCTTCTATTTCCAACTTACCTATAGGAATTTCTTCAAAATCAATTGCAAATTCTACTTTTTCAATAACAGAATCCTTCAAAGCTATTTTTTGTCTTCCTATTACTTTATCTTCATTATATAAAGATACAGTAGTCTCGGATTCTTTTCCTCGATGATATATTTCTGCAATTAATTTTTGGTTATCCGCATTGGTATATAAGGTATCTATATAAGTATTATATAGATTGTCTGGTTGTATTGCATAGGCTTCTATTGCGATTTTTTCTAAATCGTCTAAATCATTTTCTTTAAATCGGTGAAAGTCAGAAATCCAAAGTAATTTATATTTTTTTTCGGGATGTCTATTAGCTAACTGTTGCGCTAATAGTTTTATTTCATTGGCCGATCGTGTAATAGGTGAGAGGCTCAATTTACGAATAGTCTCTACAAATTGTTTTGGACTTTGGTCATAATAGACATCTGTATTGGTAAACCAGCTGATTTGTGAAGGTAATTCTTCTAGTTTTTGAATTTCTGATTTAATGTTATGTAACAAACTAGAGTTGCCTAAGTTGGCATCAAGACTCATTGAATTATCAATATATAGCAAAGTTTCTTCTCTTTGTTCTTTAAGTGATTCTTTTGCCAAGAAAGGTTGTGAAAAAGCAAAGATGATACTGGCATACATCAATAATCGTAACAGGAGCAACAACCATTGTAAAATAGTATGACTCTTTCTACTTTGTTTTTCTATTCGCTGCAGCATGGCTACATTAGTAAATGCTACTGGTGCGTATTTTCGTAATTGAAATAGGTGAATAATAATAGGAATCACCAATAGAAATAAAGCATACAATATATTAGGGTGTGCAAACTGCATATGTCTTGTTCTAAAAAAGAATAAAAACAAATATACGATTATTGACGAGCCAAATAAGTATCTAATTTCAAGCCTTTATAAAAAATGTGGTCATATCATAAAATAAAGTGTTTTTAATATTTTATGCATGTTCAATGTAAAAATAAAAAGTAGTACTTTTTCCTAATTGAGATTCTACCTCAATATCACCACCGAGACTCATTATAAGTTTTCTTACGGTAGATAATCCAATTCCATTACCTACATTTCCGTTTCGGTCAATTTGACCAAAAGTTTGGAATAAATGGAAAATCTTAGGTAATTGCTCTCTAGGAATTCCCATCCCATTGTCACGGAAACTAAAATGGAAATAATCATTGTCTTGTTTACAATCTATATCTATTATGATTTTCTTTTTATCATTGTATTTTAAACTGTTAGTAAGCAAGTTCATAAAGATCTGACCAAGAGCAACTTGATTTCCTGTAATTTTAAAGTTGTTTTCTGGGAAATTGATATCACATTCATCTTGAATATTCAATAAATCTACTGTATTCTCAAGCAAATCATGTAAATAGAATTCTTCAGAAGCCATAGCAGCAACTTGATCACTCTCATAGTGCTGTAGAATATTAGTGATGTATTCTGAAAGCATTAGAGAAGATTGCTTCATGCGATGTAAATAATTGTTCCCTTCGTCATCAATAATTTCTTTGTATTTCGAACGAAGCAGATCGCAAGTAAGTATCATGTTAGCCAACGGCATTTTCATATCATGAGAAACAACACCAGCAAAATTTCGAAGTTGCTCATTTTTGTTTTGTAACTCATTTTTTAATCGCTGAAGTTTTACAGTGTTTTTATGTTCTTCAAGTCTATGTGTAATTTGTCTACAAAGCAGTTTTAAACCGCTCTTTTGTCGATCGTTAAGCACTTTAGGTTGGTCATCGGAAACATAAAGAGTACCAATGGTATTTCCTTCTGGACATTTTATTCGAATCCCCGCGTAAAAACGAATAATATTATTTTTTACTTCATCTAATTCATTAAAACGAATATCTTCTTTAGCATCCTCAACTATAAAAAGATTATTTCCCGCTTTTTCAATAACATAGTTGCAAAATGGTGAATGACTTTCGGAAAGCTTATTGCTCCAACTCTCTGAGTTATCGATATAATAAGCTTTGGTATCGAAAATATGCATTCTTGAAACCGAAGTGTTACATAGCGTCGCAGATAGATTGACAATAGCTTCTATGTCTTTTTCTATGCGTTCCGTATCTACATGAGATTTATTATATAATTCCTTTAACATAAGTTAAACAATAAATGCGCCGTTATTGCGGTAACGACATTATATGGTTAGTTAAATGCATTTATTGCAATAAATGCTATGATAAATATATAAATATATTTTTGTTAATCCTAAAGATTTGTTA
>JAJYTI010000024.1 GCA_021793135.1 Bacteroidota bacterium | reverse complement strand
ATTTATTGGGCAACCTGCCGAAGAGCTAATTGAAGGTGCAAGGGCAATGGTTGATGATGGTCTTTATGATAAACATAAAATTCCGCAACCAGATTATTTGTTTGGAATGCATACCGCTCCAGGTGCCGTAGGAATGGTAGTTGCAGGAGATGGACCACGTTTAGCAGGTACAGACCAATTTGATGTCACTTTTTACGGAGTAGGTGGACACGGATCTGCCCCAGAAAAAGCAATTGACCCTGTGGTTATGGCTGCTAATGCAGTTATGCAATATCAGACTATTGTAAATCGTAAAATAGATCCACAACACGCCGCGGTTTTAACTGTAGGTTCGATTAAAGCTGGTGAGTCAAACAATGTGATTCCTGATAAAGCGGTACTTAAAATCAATTTACGTTGGTTTGATGAAGAGGATAGAAAAATCCTTAAAGAGAACATCCAAAGAATAAATGAAAGTATAGCTTATGCTAACAATTTACCAAAAGATAAATATCCTACTGTAGTAGAAAAAGGGTGGTCTTATCCTCTTGAAAATAATGCTAACCTAACAGATGTTATTAGAAAGTCAATAAATTCCATTGACGAAATCGATTTTATCCTTACGGAGAAGATGATTGGTCCTACAATGGGTTCCGAAGATTTTCATCACTTGGTTATTGATAGTCCAAAAAAAGACACGCCATATTCTTATATAAATATCGGAATTATAGACCCTGATCGTTTTGCAAAATCTATAGAAGAAACGGGCGAGCCACCATACTATAATCATAATGGGGATTATGAAGTAGATTTAAGAGCCCTTCCTTTAGGTTCTGAGATTGCGATTCATTCGATGTTAGGAATTTTTGAAGCATATAAGAAATAAGAAAATTTGTTTCCATATATCAAGAGCCGAAAGAGTTCATTTATTGACTTTCTTTTGGCTCTTTTTGTTTTAAATACTTTAGAAAACTCCAAGATTTTAGAATCTTTAAATAATTCAAATCTTTATCACAAGCATAGGCTTCACGTTCAAAACTAATATTCCTGTAAGCTAAGTTTCGATTTCTATATTGAACTAAACGAACTAGAAATTCGATGCCATACCAAAGAAAAAAGAAAATCCATAGAAGCTCAATTTGTTGGCGATGATGGATTTTTTCGTGATTAAGTAAATACACATCGCTAGCTAGTTCTCTATCCGTTAAAAAGATAAAAGGATAAATTGCAAGTCCAGTGAACTTTCTATTAAAAAAGATAGTCTTTATAAAAATTAGCATGGGATAAATAATAGTCTGATTAATATTTTTATCCTACAATTTCCATCTTACTATAGCCTTTTCCATCTTGTGTAAGTTGAATTTGTGTTGAAATTCGTTCTTTTAAAGAGTCTACGTGGCTGATAACACCAATGAGTTTATTGGATTCCATTTGCAATCTTTCTAAGGCATCTAATGTTTGGTCTAAAGATTCAGGGTCTAGAGTTCCAAAGCCTTCATCGATAAACATACTTTCAATCTGAATATTTTTCGAAGCTAAATCTGAAAGTGCCAGCGCTAGAGCTAAACTTAACATAAAGGTTTCTCCTCCAGAAAGCGTACTAACTGAACGGCGTTGATTTCCCATATCTTTATCTACCACCATTAAATTATCGGTTTCACCTTCTAATGGCTTATCGATTTTATAGCGTGAATTTAAAGATTCTAATCGTTTGTTGGCTAATTGGAGTAGGTGGGTTAAACTCATATCTTGAGCGATATTGTTAAACTTATTACCCGTTGAATCTCCGATTAGTTTATTAAGAATTGCCCAATGTTCGGTGTCTTTACCAATGGCTATTATTTGCTCTTTTAAATTTTTTATTTCAGATTTTAATTCGTTTTGAGTTTTAATAGTATATCCTAAATCTTCTTTTTGTTTTGTAAGTTGGTTCAGTTCATCTTGTTTTGAAGCCAATTCCTTTTCAATTTGCTCTTTTTCTTCAATTGAAACTTCTTTTTTAAGTTCTTCTAATTCAGAAGTTTGTAAATCTCTTTGAGTAGTAGCTTTCTGTATATTTTGTTGAATCGATTGATGCTTATTTTCAAAGTCTAAATATTCCGAATCTTTTAATCTTGCTTTAATCGCATTTGGAATATCTTCAAAACCTAGCTCTGTAAGGCTACTTAAAAGCGTAGGGGTGTGATGGTTTAGCTTTTTATCAGTTTCAGTTAGTTCTTCTAAAAGTTGTTTTTCTTGAGAAATTACAGATACTAAATTAATTTTATTAGTATTTACACCATCTCTAAGATTTGTATATACTTTCTTAAAGTCATCTCCTTCATACAATTGATCTAATTCCCCCTTAACTTCTTTTCCTTTATAAATAACTTCAGTAATCTCACTAGCAAGATTTACTAAACTGGCGAATTGGTCTAAAGTATTCTTTTCAACTAGAGCTTTTTGTAACAGATTATGTTGATGTTCCTCAAGTTGAATCGCTTCCTCAAAATTAAATGTATGCGGACTTTCCGTAATGCTATGGAATTTCGTTTTAAACGCTTCTTCTTGAGTATTTAAGCGCTTTTCTAATTCTAAGTAAGAAATTTGTTCCGTTTTAAATGTGTTCAAAGTACTTTCGACATTGCTCAAATTCTTTAAATAGACATCATTAGCATCTTTATATTTTTCTTTAGCCTCATCCATTTGCTTTTCAATATCAGTTATTGAAGAAGGAGAATGATCTGCTAAAGGATGTTCTAAAGCTCCACATAGTGGACAAGGTTCACCGTCTTTCAATTGCTTACGATGTTCTTCTAAACTCTGAGATATTTTGGCTAATTGAAGCTCTTTGTGCAGATTTTCATAGCTCTTTTGAGCTAGATTAGATTTTGTTTTTAATAACTCTGTTTGTTCTGAAAGTTCTTTATGTTGATTCTTTAACTTTATAATTCTTGCTTCAAATTCACTTTTATTCTTAAGAGAATTTTTAATGTCTGTTATTGATAATTGAGCTTGTCTTAATAGGTTTAATTGAGCTTGTTTCTTTCCGATTAATGAATCCGTTAAATCAATATCTTGTAGCTTTAATTGATTCAGTTTATTAGAAAATGAATTTTTAATTTCAGCTTGTTTTCTCTGAACGTCTTCTTTAAAAGTCTTGCTATTTGGTTTTAACTCAGCTTGTAATTTTAATGAATTAATAACTGTATTTGCATTTCCATTTAATTCACGAAACTTGCTTAGTAATTCCTGTCTTAACTTATCTTTCTCTTCATAAGTGTCATTAAAATCATCCAGTTTTTCAACAGCATTTTTTACAGTTATTTCAGTTTTAGTAATACCTGAAATCTTAGCATAAAACTCTTTTAAATTATTTTCTAATTGTTCCTTTTGACTTTTTAATTGTTCCCTTTGTTTTTTTAATTTACTTTGGGTTTCACTTAATTGTTCCCAAACTTGAAGATCAGATAAATAGGGTAGAAGCTTCTTATGAGTTTGCCAAGCCATCCCGTGCAGACTCATAAATTGATTTAGGTCTGCCTTTAGAGTTTTTAAACTAGATAAAGTTTGCTCTAGAAGTTTCTCTTTATCGAGAATGGTTTTGATTCGTTTGTTTTTTTCTTTTAATTGCTCTAAAGAATTCCCTAGGATTTCTAACTTCTTACTGATTTCATCAGCTTCTTTTATTTTGTCTTTAAGTTCTTCCTCAGCAATTTGGTTTTCTAACTTGCTGTTGAGTAGAACATCTAAATCTTTAGTTTTTCCTTCTATCTCTTTATTCTTTTCATATACAGCTTGACCAACACGTCGATAGATATCTGCTCCAGTAATTTTTTCTAATAAAGCGCCACGTTCATTTTTAGGAGCTTTTAAGAACTCTGCAAATTCCCCTTGAGCTAATACTACCGATTTATTGAATTGAGAGTAATTTAATCCGATAAGTTCCTCATTCATTGGCGGAACTTCACTCTTTTTTAAATCTAAAGGGCGATCATTTTGAATATCGAAAAGCATCATCTCGTATTCACGTAAATTTCCAGTACGAGCGGTCGAAATGTGCCATTCAGAGCGATAAACTCCTTTATTACAAGCATAAGTTACCTTAGCATAGGCTTCCTTTTGTCCACGAGTCATAATTCCACCACTAGAACTAACTGTGCTCGTCGAAACACGTCCCATCCTAGGCGTATTATTAAATAATGCTAATGAGATAACATCTAGGATAGTACTTTTACCGCTTCCAGTGGAACCAATAATGGCAAATAAAGAGGAATAACTGAATGGTTCTTTTGTAAAATCAATTTCGTGTTCTCCAGCTAGAGAGTGAATATTTTTAAAAGCAACTTGTAGAATACGCATAATTATGAGTCTAAAGATTCTAGAATTTCATGGAATGAAGCCAATACTAATTTCTTTTTCTCTTCATCTGAATCATCTTGTTCAAGAATAGAAGTAAATACATCAGTTGGCGTTAAATCATCAATACTGGTACTTGCTCCAAAAACTTCACTTAAAGAATCAGGCAAATTTTTAAACTGAACGCGGTCTTTGACGATGATAAATCCTTCCTTTTCAAAGGACTCTATAAAGTTCTGAAATTGTAAAATCTTCTCCGTACTGTGTTGGTCTTCCACTAAGGTTACTTCAAGTAATGTCGGTAATTCAGAGTTATGTTCTAAAGCATCTAATTTTGCTTTAATCGTTTCTTGATTTCCTTGAATGTGGATCAGTTTTCTAATGCTAGGAATCTCAATGCTTTTTGGTTCCCAAGATTCATCTGTATCAATTAGTAATACTCGTTTTACATCTTGACGCTCACTAAAAGATAAGGCTAAGGGAGATCCTGAATAATATACCGGAACATTTGCTTTTACTAATTGTGGCTTATGAATGTGTCCTAATGCGATGTATGAGAAATAATCCCCAAAACTAAACGCATTCACCATAGCTTTATTTCCAATTTGAATATCACGTTCACTGTCTGATGTTGTTACGCCAGCAGCAAATAAATGGCCCATAGCAATACAAGGAATATTCGGATATTTTTCAGCAGCTAAAGCAGCGATATTGGTGTAAATATTGGCGATTCCTTCTCGCATAGCTTCCACTTTTTCCTCATAACTAGTCCCTTGAGAGGCGGTATGTAAATCAGGGTCTCTTAGATAGGGAATAGCTGCTACTACGTATTTTAATTCATCATCCTCATATAATGGAATCAAACAATCTTCAAGATGCTCAGGCATACTTCCTATAATATGCACATCCAAATGTTTTAAAATTTCCTTTGGAGCATTTAACATAGACGGAGAATCATGATTCCCTCCAGTTATTATTGTCGTACATCCCAAACGACGCAATTCTACCAAAGCATTATAGTATTGTTGTCTGGCTTCGGACGAAGGATTGGCTAAATCGAAAATATCTCCTGAGATCAATACCACATCAACTTCCTCATTCTTAATTAGTTCGCAAAACCAATTAATAAAATGTGTGAAATCTTCATACAAATGGTGCTTATGTAGTTTCTTACCGATATGCCAATCGGCAGTATGCAATATTTTCATAGTAGAATTAGATTAGGAGAAAGACAAAAATAAGAAGAATAAAGTTATTTAATTTACACTTCTTTGTGCCAGTTAAAACCTTTATTTTTGCAACTTACATAATATAAAACTATGAACTGGAGCTGGGTGTTTCTTATTCTTGCTGGACTTTGTGAAATTACTTTTACTTCCTGTCTTGTTAAGGCCGATCAAACTGTAGGATGGGTATCTTATAGTTGGTTTGGAGGCTTTTTAATATCAATGTCTCTAAGCATGGTTTTTTTAATATTAGCCACTAAAACTATTCCTATGGGAACAGCTTATGCCGTGTTTGCTGGAGTAGGTGCGGTAGGAACAGCACTTATGGGGATTTTTGTTTTTAATGAAGCTGCTAGCTTTTGGCGTATTTTCTTTATCATTACACTAATTGCCTCTATCATAGGTTTAAATCTAGTGAGCGATTAATTTATTTGATTTATAGCATAAGTGTAACATTCCATATTTCTACTTTTTGCCAAATGGAATAGGAATTTCGATTCTTAATCCTTAATTTGAAGACAATTTAATGCTATTTTTACATTAAAATTATTTACAATTCACTAGCTACTAAATATGAAGAAGTATTTTACTTTATTACAAAAAACAATTCAACAATGGCTTAAGAATAGTCCTTTCGAACAAAGTGCTGTTATTGCATATTATACCTTGTTTTCACTTCCTTCTTTATTGGTTATTATCATTTCTATCGCTGGTTATTTTTTTGGGAAATCCAATGTTCAGAATCGTATTATAACCCAATTAGGAGAGTTTATAGGAATGGATACGGCACAATCTGTTGAGCGAATTATTACAAATGTAAGTATTGAAGATTCTTCTACATTAACGGTTTTAATTAGTTTCGGAACTCTTGTTTTTGGTGCGACAGGAGCATTCTTTCAGCTTAAAAAAGCAATGAATGTCATATGGAGTGTTCGCGAGAAGAAATCTAGTATTTTCATGATGATAATTAACCGAGTTATCTCTTTAGGAATGATTCTAGTTGTTGGATTTATGTTGATGGTTTCTTTGGTGATAAACACTGTGGTAACTGCCTTAGGTGATTATATTAGTCAATTTGCTCCAGATATCAGTGCAGTAGGATTACAGGTAGTTAATTTCTTATTATCCTATCTATTTATTGGATGTTTATTTGCAGCTATTTTTAAATGGTTACCAGATATTAAAATTCGTTGGAGAGTTACTTTTATAGGTGCTTCGTTTACAACGATTCTATTCTTAATAGCAGTATATGGATTAGGATTTTACTTTGGGCAAAGTAATCCTGCATCTGTCTTTGGTGGTGCGTCTTCGGTAATTCTAGTTATGCTATGGATTTATTATTCTTGTTTAATATTATTCTTAGGAGCTGAATTTACGGTGCAATACGCATTATTTAAAGAAGAAAAAATAGAATTTAATCGATTTGGAGAACCTGCTATTATTCAAAAATTAGAGGAGCTAAAGCAAGAGCAAATTCATTTAAAACAACGAGATAGGTTGTTTAAAAAATTAGAAGAAGGAGGTATATCAGAAAATGATAAATAAAGCTTTATTTAATGGCTTTACACTGAATTACCACTTGGTCATCATTTTGTAAAGTAGTGAAGAATAAATAATCTTCTCCGCCATCTTTTATTTTCCACTTATTGCGGATTTGCGCTACCGATTCTTTAAAATTACGAGTAGTAATATTTGCTTTTCTTTTATTAAACTTCCTCATTTCCTTTTTATGATAGGAAAGGACTTGAATAACTTCAAACCGTCTACCTGGAAAATCGATTAAGGATTCACTTGTATAAAGATGCGAATTTGGAGCTATTTTATTAATTTCTAATTGGTTTGCAATTTTATTGAATGCTCCACTTTTTAAAATGGCTGCATTCGGTTCGTATATATAGTTTAAAGGTTTATCGTAAGCCGCAGAAATATCATCATTCAGGTTACTTTCAAAAGTCTGTACATTTTCTTTGGTATAATTGAAAGTAAAAATTTTAGGTTCCGTAATAGAACTTCCAGTTTCTATAAACCATAACAGTTCTTTTACTTCATTATTTACTGCAAGTATATGGATAGCAGTAACATCCTCTAGTTCACTTAATCCTTGCTTAATATCAAGCATAGGAGATGTTTTAAGCATTAAAAAATTGGTGTGATTTAGGATATGGTTTAAATATTTAGGAATATTCGGCAAACAATCTTCCAGTAAAAAAACTTTGTTTTTATTCTCCGTTCTTCGTCCCGGATCTGCATAAATAGTATCGTATTTTCCTTCTAATAATTCTAGGCTATTACCAGTTTTACAAGTGACATTCTTAGCATTTAAAACCAAAAAATTATGTTTCGCTATTTCACTTAAGCTCTCATTTTGCTCTAAATGTGTAACCGAATTCATTTTTAAAGAAAAATAATAACAATCGATACCAAAGCCACCTGTTAAGTCTGCTAAAGTATCGCCTTTAATATAATTCGATTTATGCTTAGCCGTAATTTCAGACGAAGTTTGCTCTAGGTTTAATTTAGGTGAATAATAGATGTTTGGAGTATTATACCATAAAGGAAGTTTAGATTTTATTTGTTTTCTACTACTTATTTGTTCTAATAATACTTGAATAAGAATATTAGGAAATGGAGAACCTGCAAAGGCAAGTTTGGTAATATCGCCTTGATATTCTCTAATAAACTTTTGGACTTCAGGTTCTAATATTGCTTTTAGAATTGCCATTTGTTAGTTATTAAAAACGTAATAAATAATATTTGCTCCCATTTGCAACGCTTTTAATCGTACTTCTTCAGGATCGTTGTGTACAGATTGATCTTCCCAACCATTTCCTAAATCGGTTTCGTAAGTATAGAGTAGTGCAAGTCTATTGTCTATAAAAAGTCCAAAAGCTTGTGGCGGTTTGGCATCATGTTCGTGGATTTTAGGTAACCCATTTGGGAACTCATATACTTGATGAAAAATTTCATGATTGTTAGGGATTTCCTGCAAAGCAATATCTGGAAATAATAGATTTATTTCACGTCGAATATATTCGTCCATTCCGTAATTATCATCAATATGAAGAAAACCACCACTTTCTAAGTAGGTACGGAGGTTGTTACGTTCAAAATCACTAAAAACCACGTTTCCGTGACCTGTTAAGTGAATAAATGGATATCGATATAAATTTGGACTATCGGGTTTTACAACTTCGGGTTCCGGATTTATTTTGGTATTTATATTTTGATTACAGAATGCAATCAAATTAGGAAGAGAAGTAGGGTTTACATACCAATCTCCACCACCTTGATATTGCATAACGGCAATTTCTTGAGCAGAAAGTTGAAATCCAATAAGAATACTAAATATGATTAAATAAAGACGCATATAAATAATAGTAATTCCACTCAAAGATATAGAAACCTATGGTATTTCATATTATAAGTTTTATTTTCACTTATAGAAAGAATAATTATTTTTTATTTCTATAAATTTCTAACTATGAAAGAATTCACTTTCACTTTGTTTGCTATTGTTAATGGGATAGGTGCCGCATCGGGTTTGTTATACGAACAAGATAAATTAAAAATCGTATCGGATGATTCGGAGGTGCTATATGTATATGATTTAAAAGAAGAAGTGCTTGCTAAAATTAGTTTAAGAGAAGATGGAAAGCTGATAGAGCTCCAAGAAAAAGCGTTAAAGCCAGATTATGAATCCATTACTAGATTGGAGAATGAAATTCTGATTTTCGGTTCGGGTTCTAGTCCAAATCGTAATATATTAGCAAAAATCAAAGATGCGAAACCAAATTCTGTGGAAATTACTCCCTTAGATGAATTCTATGATAAATTAAGAAAAGTTACTGGAGTAGGAGAAGAGGATTTTAATATAGAAGGTGCTATTGCTAAAAGGGATTTGTTATTATTATTTAATCGAGGGAATGGCCCAAATGCCAAGAATGGTATATTTAGAATAAAAAATTGGCAAGCGAGTGAAAATATAGAAATAGAATTTATACCAATCCAATTACCCGTAATTGCTGATGTGCCATTTGGTTTTACCGATGCTATTCAAGTAGGCGAAGAGGTATACTTTTTAGCATCTGCGGAAACTGGTGGTTCGACTTATCACGATGGAGAGGTTTTAGGTAGTATTATTGGTATACTTGATGGAAAAACTTTTGAATTAAAAACTACCAAACAGATAACCAATAAACATAAATTAGAAGGTATTGTACTTTATGAAAAAACGGAAGATAGCTTTGTTTTCTTATTGTGCGAAGATCCAGATGATGGTGGGAGTAATGCCAAGCTTTTTAAGCTAGAATTAAAAATATAATTTTATTATATTGATTATAATCGAGGAGTGTTAAATATTCATTTAGCTTTTATTGTTGAAGAAAACCTCCCGAAACATCACGTTTCAGAAGGCTCTTGTTATGTTTAGCTTTATAATTCGGTTAAGAAATTTAAAATGCTATTCATTTAATATTTCAATAGCTTTTTCTACATATTCATCACGGCCTTCTCTAATTGCCTTTATCGTCGGATGCACTTCAACATCTATTTGCACACCGCTACGTTGGATATCATCGCCATTCGAATAATATGCCCCTAAACCAGTGAAAGTTGATAATACATCACCTGGCAATTTAATATCTATCATACTCCCATTGGCTCCTGAAGTAGTAGTCCCAACCACTTTTGCATTCGGATGTCCTTTAAATATTGTCGCGCACCCTTCAGCAAAACTTTGCGTAGGGAAACTTACTAAGGCTGCAATATTTCCTTTAAAATATTCATCATTACCATCCTTACCTGTTGTTTGAAAATTAGAAGACATATAATATTGCCCTGGATTTAAAATATCTGCATTGGAAAATGCAACAAAAGAATAGCGATTTGGCAATAACCAACCTAAGAAGTCTTGGGCATAGTCACTACTTGGATACATTCGGATATCGACTATTAAATGCTTTGCTTTATTTATTTTCTCTTTTAGTTCCTGACTGTTTTCACGAGTTATATAATCCACTCTTAAATAGCCAATATTATCCTCAAACATTTTAAAATATGGAGGTTCTATAAAGGTATACATACCTGAACTATATATCTCTTGTGTTGTATAGGTTGGAATAACCTCCTCAAATATCTTTCCATTTCGCTCATATTCCACTTTTAGTTGAGGCTCATTTGTTGTCATCACTTCCATAGCTGTACCTTGCTGTGTACCAATTTTATTGGAATGAGAAATTAAGGGCTTTACCTCTGCCATGATATCTTCTACAGGTCTTCCATTTACTTTTAAAATTACATCTCCTAGCTCTAGGGAAGAAGTATCTAAATTTTCATTAATGGCTTTACTCACCACTACTACTTTATTTTCTATAAAGTTCATTATAAAAGGAGCTTCTCTATGCCCAAAAACATCTTCTCTTAAAGTTCCTGTATCAACTACACCTGCATGGGAATCTTCTATTTCACTAATCAATCGCATTAGAACCTTACCATATTCCACTCGAGTATTAGCTTCTATTATTTCTGGAATATATTTTTCTAAAGCTTGCATCCATTCCTCTTCAAACATATATCTATAGGGACTAAAGTATTGTATCGCATTCCACAATCGATATAATCCTAACAAACGGAAACCAGCATCGGGAAATTCCATATTCGCATAGGCATCTTCATGTCTAAAATAGGGGATACCATTATTTACACTGACATAATAATGTACTTCAGTTCGTTCTGCTTTTTTAATTTGTAATAACTCTTGTTTAATATTATCAGTGAAATCTAACTCTTGAATCCAATCTAAATTGGGTTTCATTTTTATATCTTTTGATCGCTTATCAGTAGCTTTACTATGAGAGTATGGCTTTAAATAGTTAATCCAACTAATTATCAACTTCCCTCTACTTTCAGCATCCTTTGCGTTTAAGTATAATGGAATCATTCGGAACAATTCATAATCCCAATTATAATCTCCTTTTCCAATATTTGGATGGTAGTATTTTAAATATCCCCAAATTAAGCCTAGGTCTCTTAAATGCTTTACCGATTCTTTATCTGTTGGAAGTGTTTCTATCCCCGAACCATCATCAAATTCCTTATCTTCTTCTGCTAAATATTTTATAACTCTAGGCTCTAATTTTTCTATAGAAACTCCATCCACTTTCACCGATAAATCATCAATCCAAACCGTTCCTTCTCCTTCGGCAATTATACCTACAATAAAATCGGTAGCGTCTTCTTTTATAGTAACGGTAAATTCAAAAGGAATCCAGTCGGTGAACTCGGTTATTTTATCTCCCGCCTCGTCAGTTATAAATATCTCGTTATTTTTAAAGGCAATCATTGGAATAACGTAATCTACGCCTTGTGCTTTAACATACCCGCTAAAGGTTAATTTCTCTCCAATAAAAATATCTGGAATATTGTTTGTAAATGCTTCTTTGCCATTTACATTAAAACGTACAGAGAACTCGCTAGTATGCGCCTCCTTGGAATCTTTGCTAATCTCATTTCCGAAATACGTGTGCCAATTAACAAATCCATTTTCGGTATCTGTTTTATTAAAATCGAGATTATAATCGTTTATCTGTGCAAAACTTACGGAAGGAATTAAAAGAAATAAAATTAGAGCTGATAAAAAATATTTTTTAAAATGCATAATTAAAAACTTTAAAGATGCTTATTATGTTAAATTAGCTTAATATACTGAATTAAAATGACATAATATTATTATATGTCATTAATCACCCTTCTTTGTTGATATAATTATGGATATAACTATTGTTTAGTTAATTAATGATTGTGATTTTACTTAAAAACTGTTTCATGAAAAAGAAAGCGTTTAAAATTAAAAATAAGAGGATAATAAATAAAAATAGCGCGTTTTACTAAACGCGCTATTTACTTAGAATGTATTAAAATTAATGAGCTCTTACCGGGTCAGCTGGTTTTGGAACATCTTTATAAGGATAGGATTTCATTTCCTCTAATAGAATTTCTATTGTTTTTTCTAGTTGTGGATCTTTACCTTGTAATAAGTCTTTAGGAGTTTGTTCTACAAAAACATCTGGTGCTACTCCTTCATTTTCAATGATCCAGTTACCATCTAAATCATAAACACCAAAATTAGGAGAGGTTACGCTTCCGCCATCAAGCAATGGAGGATATCCACTAATTCCTACTAAAATTCCCATCGTAGTTCGTCCTACTAATTTTCCAAGTTCTTTGTGACGGAACATATATGGCATCATATCACCACCTGAACCTGCATTTTCATTTATAATCATTGCCTTAGGGCCATAGATTCCATTTCCTGGAGTAGTAAAACTTTTACCATCACGGATTCCCCAATAACTTATAATATCTCTTGATAAAAGATCTATAACATAATCAGCAACTTTTCCACCTCCGTTATTACGCTCATCAATTAGAATTGCTTTTTTATCCATTTGAGAGAAGTAATATCTATTAAAATTATTATATCCATCATCGGCCGTATTTGGCATGTAGATGTAAGCAATTTTACCATCACTCATTTTATCTACTTTTTTACGATTTTCTTCCATCCAATCCGTTCTTCTTAGATTTACTTCTTGTCCATAAGAGATTGGTAATACTAAGACTTCTTTTGCACCTTTAAGGGTAGGCTTGCTATTTACTGTTAAACTTACTTGTTTACCAACTGTAAAGTCGAATAAACTATAAATACTAACATCTTTGTCTAATTTCTGTCCGTTTACTTCTAAGATATAATCACCTTCTTTTACACCTAGTCCTGGTATAGTAAGGGGTGCCTTCAAGTTAGGATTCCAATTATGTGTAGAATATATCTTATCAATACGGTAATGATCTTGATCTATAATATAATCTGCACCAAGCATTCCTACACTTACCGAAGGAGCAGTAGGTTGCGTTCCTGGGTAAATATAATTATGCCCCACGACCATTTCTCCCATCATTTCATTAAGTAAGTAGGTAAGATCTGCTCTGTGTTTTACATACGGTAACATAGGTTCATATTGTTCTTTTACCGCTTCCCAATCAAGACCATGCATATTTTCTACGTAGAAATACTCCTTTTGCATATGCCAAACTTCATTAAAGACTTGTTTCCATTCGGCAACAGGATCTACTAACTGTTTAATATCGTTAGTTTTAACCATATTATCAGGCGTATTTTTAATATCTCTATTTACATCGGAAATATAAAAATCTCCATTTGATCGATACATGATTTTTTTACCATCAGCACTGATTTTAAATCCATGAATGTCCGATCCAATTTCTTTCGATTTTTGTTTATCTAAATCAAATTCATGTAGTTTGCCTCGTTGTGTATAAAGCAATTTACCTTCTACGTTTCCATCTATCTGATTAAAATATCCGCCTTTGATAGGCAAAGCAATAATTCTATTTTGAATATTATTATTTAAGTCTACTTCAATAGAATCATTTTTTTTGTCTGAATCTTTTTTCTTCTTGTCCTTTTTCTCTTCTTTCTTTTTATCGTTTTTCTCTTCTATTTCTTCCTCATCACTCTTAGGTTGTAATGGACTAGGCGTTTTTTCAGAAAGAATGAAAGCATATATACTACGAGTAGGTGAACTGCCATAAGCCGTCATGTGTAACCCATGATAAGATAAACCAATATTGGTACTAGCGGTAAAGAATAAGTATTTACCATCTGCACTAAAAGTTGGTGCTTGTGCATGGCTCATACCATCGGTAATCTGTTTAGATTCACCCGTTTTCACATCATACATGAAAATTGCTGGTACTTGATTGTTTAGTGTTTTTACATAAGCAATCCAATTGGAATCTGTGGACCAGCTTGGTTGAAACTGATTATATACTCGTCCGGTATTGGTGCTCATAGCATCAGTATCTACTTTGGTTACTTTTTTAGAATCGACATCTACATAAAAGAAATTTAAATGGCTATCGCTGTAAAATAACTTTTTACTGTCTGGAGACCATTCTGGTTCAAAGTAGAAATAGGTGTCTCCTAAATCTATATAGATTGGTTCTTCTTTTGCTTTTTGGTCGCGTAATACCAATTGATAAGTTCCGTTGGCATCTGAAATATATGATATCCATTTTCCATTAGGGGACCATGAAGGATACTTATCATGTGCTCCAGGAGAGTTAGAGATATTTCTTGTAGCACCTTTATCTAGTGGTACAGAAAATATTTCTCCTCTACTTTGGAATAAAGCACGAACGCCAGTAGGGGAGACAGCATAATCTCTTATATGATCTTTCATATCTACGTAATGTGCTCTTGTATCGATTACATCACTATCTAAATAAATGTTTAAAGGTGTAATCTGCTTTGTTGCAACATTGTATATGTGAAGTTTCCCGCCTTGTTCTAGAATTAATTCTTTATCGTTTCCTGAGAAAGTTTTTATATCATAATCTTCAAAGAAACTAACCTGTTCTGTTGATTTCGATTTGGTGTTATATCGGAATAAATTCATAATTTTATTTCTGTCCGACAAGAAATAAACATCATCTCCATTCCAAAATGGCTGTATGTTATTTGACTCTTCTCCAGGAATAATCTCAATGTCATGTGTGTCTTCATCAAATATCCATATAGTAGGCATTCCACCACCACGATAACGTTTAAAAGCAACTCTATCTCTTTCACTAGGGTCTCCATTTTTTATATAAGCCCATTTTTTTCTATCTGGCGAAGGAGATCCTTGATATGCTTCTGGCATAGTAAGTGCCTTTGATTGTGCTTGATTGATATTTTTTTCGTGTAAACGAGAGCCTAAAGAATATTCAAAATTCCTAGTTGTGGTGTAAAACACCGTTTCGTTATCTAGCCAACCTCGTAGCATGTCGGCAGAAGGATGATAAGTAATTCGTTCTGGATTTCCTCCATGAATACCTACAGTGTAGACATCTGTATTACCATCATAATTTCCTGTAAATGCAATGGTTTTGCCGTCAGGAGAGAATTTAGGATGTAACTCGAGTGCTGGATTGTTAGTAATTCTTCTAGGATTGTCTCCATTTTTTTCTGCAACCCAAACATCGCCAGCATAAACAAAAGTGATGTGAGTGTCACTGATATCAGGGTGTCGCAGAAGAAGGGTTTCTTTAGCTTGAGCAAACATCGCTGCAGACCAGAGTAGAAGACTACCTAGTAAATAAAAACGTTTTGTCATAAGATTTTGATTTTCTTTTAAACATTTAAAAAGAGGAATTTGTTAATTTTTTAAAGACTAACAAAAAACTAAGATCTCAAATATAGGATTATTATATGGGAAAATAATGCGCTATAAGTGTTATAAACCTTTACTGTGTGCCGCTATAGCTCAGTTTAATCACTAAGTATTTTTAGTATTTTAATGAATAAATAAATAATTAGCTTAATTTTACGAATTCTTATATAAATCAGCATATGGAACGTATTTATACCGGTAAAACTAAAGATGTATATCGCCACAAAGTTGGAGAGGTTTTATTACAATTTAAAGATGATGTTACAGGCACAGACGGTGTGTTTGACCCAGGAGCAAATACTGTAGGATTAAGTATTGAAGGAATGGGCAAGTCAGGTCTACGATTATCTACTTATTTTTTTGAAAAACTTACTAGAGAAGGAATAGCCACGCATTATGTAAGTGCCAATCTAGACAAAGCACAAATGGTAGTAAAAGAAGCAAAAATGTTTGGTCAAGGGCTAGAGGTTATTTGTAGATACCGTGCAGTAGGAAGTTTTTACAGGCGTTATGCTGCGTATTGTAAAGAAGGACAGAAATTAAATTCTCTGGTAGAATGTACTATAAAAGATGATGAGCGTGGCGATCCAACTATTTCTAAAGATACGTTAGTAGCATTAGAGGTTATGACCGCATCTGATTATGATGAAATACATAACCTTACTGTAAGGATTTGTAATTTTATTAAAGAAGAGTTGGGCTTACGCGGATTAGAACTTTATGATATAAAATTGGAGTTTGGAAAAGATATTTCGACAGGTGATATTATGCTCATCGATGAGATATCTGCTGGAAATATGAGAGTCTATAAAGGAAATGAGTCTGTTAAACCTCTAGAATTAGAAAAATTGTTTTTTACGGATAATTAATTTAAAAAACATTCTAAAAAATAGGAAGTCATGTGTGGGCAACTATACATGACTTTTTTTATGATTAAAATAGCAACATAAATAAATAGGTGTTAAGCATTGAAAGGAGTAGATTTATATTTTAAATAATTTAGAGATTATGTTAAACGAAACCGATATTATACATTTAAAACGTTGTTTAGAATTAGCAAAAGAATCTATTGATGCAGGGGATCAGGCTTTTGGCTCTGTACTTGTAGATAAGAATAATAAAATAATAGCTGAAGCCAGAAATAGAGTTAATGAAAAAACAGTGCTCGCACATCCCGAATATGAATTAGCGGTTTGGGCTGCAGAAAATTTATCTGTAGCGCAAAGATCTAATACCACTATGTATACCACGGGCGAACATTGCCCTATGTGCGCTGCTGCACATGGATGGGTTGGTTTAGGAGCGATTGTTTATTTAAGCTCTGCCAAACAATTAGGTGAATGGCTGCGAGAAATGAAAGTACCAGAAAGTCCAATTATATTTCATCCCGTTCAAGATATAGTTCCGAATATAGAAGTAAGAGGCCCAGCGACTAGTCCATTATTAGAAGAAATTAAAAACCTCCATAAAATGTATTATTTGAAGTAGTTTATAAGAATATTACTTCTAAAGATTATTTTTCTTTGGTTATCTATAAATATAAGATTATTATTCTTTTCTCTTATGTATACAGATTATTATTCTAAGCTTTGTATTAATTAAGCAAATAATTCTAAATACATTGTATTGCAAATAAATTTGTAGAAAAATATACTATAACGCTTATCTTTGTTGCTTTAAAATAGATGAAAT
>JAJYTI010000236.1 GCA_021793135.1 Bacteroidota bacterium | reverse complement strand
AAAATGCAAGTATTTATAGGTTAGCTTTAGATTGGTATGCAGATGACTTTAAGAGCAAAGGGTTTAATAATCTTTTTAAAGAAGAATCAAATAAGAATAAGAAAAAAGATAAGAAAGAGGAAGCTAAAAAGCCATCAGTACTTGTAAAGATTAACACAAACGGTTTACGAGATAGAATAGAATTAGTTTCTAAGAAATTTGGCACACAAAACAATCCGAAAGCTTTTTCAGATGATGAAAATACAATTGTTTTCTATAACTCTAATGAAGATGGTGGAACTTATAGTTTATATAAAACAGTTTACAAACCGTACAAAAATCCAAAGACTGAGAAAGTAATAGAAGGTTATGTAGGTCAGATAGTTAAAGCGGATGAGAAAACATATTATCTACGTACAAATAAAGGTATAGTTAAATATAATGAAGCAAATGGAAAAACAGATTTAATCAAATTAGATCATAATTTTCAAAAAGATTTGGCACAAGAATTCCAACAAATGTTTGAAGAGACATGGGCAGGGTTAGATGAAAATTTTTATGAAGAGAATTTCCATGGTATGGATTGGACTGCTATAAAAGATATGTATCAGGCCTATGTACCTAAAGTACGCAATAGAGAAAACTTACGCGTATTATTAAACGATATGCTAGGAGAGCTAAACTCTTCACATTTAGGATTTAACTCCAATGGAAAAGAAGAAAAAACTAGGTTAAATTATTATACTAATGAAACAGGAATTCTTTTTGAACCAGATAACCCATATATTGTTTCTCGTATAGTAGATAAATCACCAGCTATGTCAAATCATATAGATATCCAGCCTGGCGATAAACTTATATCTGTAGATGGAGTAAAAATAGATGAATCTAAAAATAGAGATGCTTATTTTACTACGCCAAATAGAGAATCAGAATTACAACTAAGTTTCGAAAGAAATGGAAAAGCATTTGATGTTAATATCCACACAATTACTAATCCGCAGCTTCGCGATCTTCTTTATGATGATTGGATTGCTATGAATAGAAAAAATGTTAGAGAGTGGAGTAATGATAGGATTGCGTATACGTATATGAAAAATATGACCGGACCACAACTAGAGTCATTTTTATTAGATATGGTAGCGGAGGAAAATAACCGAGAAGGTTTAATTTTAGATTTACGATTTAATACTGGTGGAAATGTTCATGATAAAGTTCTCAACTTTTTAGCACAGCGTCCTTATTTGCAATGGAAGTATCGAGGTGGGAAGAAGACACAGCAAAGTAACTTTGGCCCTAGTGCTAAACCTATTGTCCTATTAATTAATCAAGCTTCTTTAAGTGATGCAGAGATGACTGCAGCTGGTTTTAAAGAATTAGGCTTGGGAACAATTATTGGAACAGAAACTTATCGATGGATTATTTTCACCTCAGCTAAAGGGTTGGTAGACAACTCGAGTTATCGTGTACCTGCTTGGGGATGTTATACTTTCGATGGAAAAAATCTAGAGCATACAGGAGTTGCACCAGATATTCATGTAGAGAATACTTTCTTGGATAATCTTAACGGAGATGACCCACAATTGCAGCGTGCAATAGATGAAATTTTAAAGCAACTATAAAAATACTTTTATTATAAATAGAAGAGAGGAAGACAAACGTCTTCCTCTCTTTTTGTTTCTTCAATAGAAAGCAGTAATGTCTCAATAATTAATACCTTTCTATAAGTATATTGCATTTGTATCCATAAAAAAAATAGCGTATCTTTAGACATCTAAAAAAATAAGAATTCCATGTTATTAGGC
The DNA here is from genome assembly GCA_021793135.1 of Bacteroidota bacterium. Lineage (GTDB taxonomy): Bacteria > Bacteroidota > Bacteroidia > Flavobacteriales > Flavobacteriaceae > JAJYTI01. Next base: position 1,399 of record JAJYTI010000236.1, on the reverse strand, counting down.
TATAAAAAAGATAGACTACAAATACTGTTTATCATCTCCATAATTTGGTTTTTATTTGGGGCTATTAGTTTTATAATGTTGCTTAAGGATGGAGAAGGTAATTTGGTGTTACCTATACTTTATATGGCTCAAGCAGGTTTATTTTATGGTATTTATAAATACTGTAAAGTGAAGAAATACATTTATATCTCTGACGAATATATTCAACGGAATTCTTTATCCCAATCGAAAGTCTATTTGCAAGACATCCTTAAAGTTAGGAAACGTGGGAAATTCTACTTTTTTTATACTTCAAAAAGAACATTAAGAATCAATACGCAGCTTTTAGATAAAAATGCAGTAGATACTTTAGACACGTTTATTGATAATCTTCCAAACGCTTTAACGGTTTAATTAACTCCTTTTTAAATTTAAAGATTAATAATTATTATTGAATTGCTTCGATAAGAATGCAATTTGTTTAATTTAAACAGGTGTCATCTTATAAAATCAATTGAAAATGTTTTTACTTATCTAGAGTTCAGGTGGTTGTGACTTTTACAAATCGATAAGCATTTTAAGAATGTTCTGATTAATTATGTATGTTTGTGAGAAACCAAGAAAATAAAATTAAAAATGCGACAAATTTATTATTTGTTACTAGCAGGAGGATTACTATTTGGAATGTCTTCCTGTAATGACAAGAAAGAAAAAGAAGATACAGTAGTAGAAACAACTGAAAATGCTAACGAATCAAATACCAGTGATCAAGAAGTAGCATTAAACCCTCCGCATGGAGAACCAGGCCATAGATGTGAGATTCCAGTAGGGCAACCATTACCAAACGAATCGAGTTCCAATAATACAGCAAAAGCTAATAACGAACAAGTTGTATTAAATCCGCCACATGGCCAACCAGGTCACAGATGTGAAATTCCAGTAGGACAACCATTACCAAACGGATCTAATGCATCTAATACTAATGTTCCACAGAATGTGAAATTGAATACTCCTTTGATGGAGAAAAATAAAGGTAAAAATCTGAATCCTCCACACGGAGAGCCAGGTCATAGATGTGAAATTCCTGTAGGACAGCCATTACCGTAAATAGAAATATAATATTAAATAATAAAAGCGCCATAATGTATATGGCGCTTTTGTATTTTTAAGAATATAATTGCAAAATGAGATTATTGTTTATTCTTTTTTCTGTAACTCCTTAGTTTTTCTGAATTCTTTTTTATTCTTCATTGGTTGGGCATGTCTTTTACCATTCTCACCTCGTTTTTTGTAATGTCCTTTTTTAAAGTTACCATGACGCATTCCTTTCTTCTTACCTAAAATAGACATTGCTTCTCCAAGACTCTTTCCAGATAAATCGACTTTTTCTGCGGTTATTTTTCCTTCCGCATCTTTTGTG
>JAJYTI010000235.1 GCA_021793135.1 Bacteroidota bacterium | reverse complement strand
AAAGAGAATCGGAATAAAGAAGGTAAGTGAAAAACATAAACCTATATAAAAGCAATCATCGAGAATTCGAGACCCCGATTACTCGGGGAAAAACTCTCACTTTACATCTTATTCGAAAGATGACGTGAGAAAAACTTCTCATTGGTTTAATCCTTAAAATAGCCTTCAATAAAAACTGAAAGATTCAAAACGAGAAGTCGGGATGAATTGCTAAACGAGAATTTAGTAAATCTCATCAACATCTAGCAGCAATTCACTCCATAAACTCCGCTAAAAAACGGACAACACAACATTTTAGTTGCGGTCTGGATCCCGATTTCTCGGGACGACCTCCGCCGTGAAATCTATGAGTTTAATCTAATAAACTAGAATCAAAATTAGCTGTCAACCGTTCATAAAAAGAATGATTTCTCTGCTTCTTCAAAAAATACTCACGAGCCATTGCCTCTCCTTTTGAAGGAAAAGATTCGAAATATACTAATCGCCAAGGTATACCACGTTTAGTATAACGAGAACCTCCAGAGTTATGACGAGCCACACGGGCTTTCAAATCTGATGTATGACCAATATAATATTTTGAAAGAGAATCGGAATAAAGAAGGTAAGCGAAAAACATAAACCTATATAAAAGCAAAAAAGCCTCTCACTTTACATCTTATTCGAAAGATGACGTGGGAAAAGCTTCTCATTGGTTTAACTACATAAACCTCCGCTAAAAAACGGACAACACAACATTTTAGTTGCGGTCTGGACGAGACTCGAACTCGCGACCTCCGCCGTGACAGGGCGGCATTCTAACCAACTGAACTACCAGACCGTTTGTTTTATCGAATGCAAATATACAGAAGTTTTTTTAATCTCCTAATTTATTTTGCATTTTTCGCAACTTTATTTTTAAGAACATATCTGGAGAAACACTCCTTTTCTTTTGTTGCGAAGGCAAATATACATCTAATTTATTATCCTACAAACATTATTTAAACTTTCTACGCTCTAGAAGATAAGCTTGTAAGACCGCATCAAACCTATCTCTCACATTGACAGCGACATAATGAATTCTATAGCGTTGACATTGTATCTTAATTTTCTCGAAATATTTTTTTATTTCCTTTTTATATAAAGCTTTTACCTGATCGGCATAAAGATCTATATGCTCTCCAGTTTCCACATCGGTAAATCTTTTCGGGGTATTATCGAAGTTAAAATCAGACTCTAGCTCTTTATCCAATACATGAAACAAAACAACTTCATGTTTTTTATAAGTCAGATGTTGTAATGCTTTATATAACTCCTCTTCTTCTTTTTCGGTTTGTAACATATCGGTAAACAATAAAACCATAGAACGTCTTGGGAGTTTTTCTGCTATCTGATGTAAATAAGTATATGTTTTTGTCTGAGCAGAAGACCTAGCGCTAGTCAATAAATTATTTAATTGCGCATAGATTTGTTTATAATGCCTCTCGCTGCCTTTTTCTTGTGCGTAATACTCATAAGTATCACTATATACACTAAGCCCCACGGCATCACGTTGTTTATGCAAAAGCTGCATAATGCAAGCAGCTGCCAATACAGAAAAACCAATTTTATTCAGAGAATTTATATTGGGTTGTTTTATCTGCGGATAATGCATAGAGCTACTATTATCAATAATTAGATGACAGCGTAAATTAGTCTCTTCTTCAAAACGCTTGGTGTAAAGCTTATCGGTTTTAGCATATAAGCGCCAATCTATATGTCTTGTGCTTTCACCAGGGTTGTATCTGGAGTGTTCTGCAAATTCGGCAGAGAATCCTAAGAATGGACTTTTGTGAATACCTGAAATATATCCTTCTACAATTTTACGTGCTAATAATTCAAGATTAGAGAAACCTTGAACGGATTGTGCGACTTTTTCGATGGACATACTTAAAAATTAATTTTATTATTTGCTAGGGTATTGCATTACCATCAAATATATAAAATCTTACAGAACAGCAGGGTTTATATAAAATAAAACAGGCGAAGCATGTCGCTTCGCCTGTTGCATATCATTATCTATAATGATTATAGTAATTGGTCTAATGCTTCTGCATAAACATTTTTTGCAGCAACACCTACTTGTCTACCTACTACTTCACCATCTTTAAATACTAGAACAGTAGGAATATTACGTACGCCATATTTAGCAGCAAACTCTTGGTTTGCATCAACGTCTACTTTACCAACTACAGCTTTACCATCATATTCTTTACTTAGCTCATCGATGATTGGACCAACCATTCTACAAGGCCCGCACCATGCAGCCCAAAAGTCAACCATTACTGGTTTATCACTATTTAATACAGTTTCTTCGAAATTTGCATCTGTTATTTCTAATGCCATAATATTCAGTTTATTTTATGTTTACAATATTAGTCAATTATTTCTTTAATCCTTACAGGCTATTTATAACTTTGACTTATACCTACATTAACTTTAACTATAAGTATATATTTTTAAGCCACTAAGTTAATTAATTTTATAAACAAAATCTAAAGTATCTAACTCTTCTATTAATGCTTTAGTAATATTTACTTTCTTATTTCTAGTTTTTAAACGTAGTTTTATTTTCTCTTTTCTATCGTAAACTAAAAATCTCGCAGGCTTCTCTCCACTATGTTTCTCAAAGATTTCTTTTAATCTTTCAATACTATTCGTTGTGATTTCTTCTAACGGAATCTGCATAGTAATTCGTTTTGCCGTTTTATCTAAAATATCTTGCAGCAATTCCATATGAGTAAATTTCATTCTGGGCTGACTGCGTACTCCTGTTTCACGATTTAAGAAACCTTCTTGAATTCGCACTTTAGCATGAATAAATGTATTAGGAACTAAGAAATGACGGAACAACAAATAATCTTCTTTAAAGATTTTAAACTCATAACTATCTCTAAAATCTTCTACATTAAAAATTGCCCATCCCCTTCCATCTCTACTTTCGCGATGTTGCACTTCTGTAATAATCCCTCCAAATATCAACTCTCTATTTACATAATCTTCCATTTGATGGAACATAGAGATTTCTGCATTACTAAATGGTTTATTAAGTTCTAGCTTATAATCGTCTAAGGGATGCCCCGAAATGTAAATACCTACTACTTCTTTTTCCAATTTTAACTGCTGCATAGTAGGCCAAGGTTCGCATGGAGGAACAACAGGCTCGGGAATTTGCACC
>JAJYTI010000234.1 GCA_021793135.1 Bacteroidota bacterium | reverse complement strand
AACTGTAAATTCAACTTCACCACTAACTTATTAGATTATTATGAAAATCAAAAGTCGCTTATTTTTATTTTTATCTGCATGCATTTGTTCTTCTTGTATAGTAATGCATGTAGAAGACCAAGACCCTCGAGATTATAAAGATCTTGTTTTTGAAGAACGAGAAATAGAAGAAACGTATTGGGAAATCTCATCAAACAATGGGTTTAATGTATACTTAACCTATAGTACTAGTAAAACTTTAAAGATACAAGCAGAGGAAAGCGTTCTTTCCAAAGTAGACACGTATGTAAAAGATGGAGTATTAACAATAATTGCAGGAAGGAATATAAGCTCCACAAAACCAATAAATGTATATGTACCATATACTAATTTGAATAAAATTAGTGCATCAACAAACTCACATTTATTTTTTGAATCGCCAATAAAAAGTAACACATTACTTTTGAAAGCAAGTACAGGATCGGTGCTAAATATTCCTCAAGTAGAAGCCGATCATATTATTATAGATAGTCGAACCAAAGAAATTAATATTGCCGGAAGAACTAGGCAATTAGAAGTGAAAGCTTCTGGAGCAGATCTTATAAATGCAGAAAAATTAGTAGTGGATAATTGTGAGGTACATCTTACCAATCATTCCAATTTGATTGTTCAAGTATTACATTCTATAAAAGGATATGTAGATAAAGAATCTTCTATAGAATATGGAAGTCCAAAAAAAGTAAATCTTACAAAAGAAGGACGTACAACAGGTGAACCTAGGCGATGAGATTACAGTCTTATTTAATGTTCTTTAAAATTCAATGATTTGTAAAAAATAAAACTTTATGTAAGTAATATGTAGTGTAAAAGATAATTAGATGTTTATTTGTTGTATTTATTCATTATAAAGTGGAATTATTATAATAAAATGTATCTTTAGCTTAAATATTGAATTGTAGATAGGTAAAATTAAAACTTAAACGCCACTTGGTTACTTTCAATACCTTTTATAAACCTCAATATTTTGCTTGTTTCAACTTGAATATAGCTACATGGAAGAATATTTAATCCCTTGTTTAAGTAAAGAAATTTTTAAGTTCCCTTGTCCAGGTTGTGGTGGACAGAGAGCTGTATTACATTTGTTTAAAGGGGAATTTGTTGACGCTTTTTTTTCTTATCCAGCAATTTACCCATTGCTTATTTTAGGCTTATTACTTCTTAATAGAGTACTTTTATCTTCTTATCAGAATTCTTTTTTGATAAGAATGTTTAGCTATGTAAGTGTAGCTGCAATTCTTATTAATTATGTTGTCGAGTTAAATTTATTTTTCCGCTTAATCTAATTAAATATCTAAATATAACTTTTAACTAAAAACCCTTTTATTATGATTCAGAAAAAATTACCCAATGCTACGCTTTCATTAATTCTAGGAATTATTTCTTTTATTGCGTGTTGTCTTACTTCTGGTTTTGGAGGCTTGATTCTTTCGGGAATTGCTTTGGTATTAACCAACAAGGATATTAAGCGTTATAACGCTGCGCCAGAAGAATATATTAATTATAAAGAAGTGAAGTCTGCTAGAACTATTGCTATAATTGGATTGGTTTTAGCTATTGTTATTGTACTAATAACCATTGTTGCTTTAATTACTTTTGGTGGAGTAGAAGGTTATAAAGAATATATGGAAGAACTGATGCGGGAATACGAATCTTAAAAACAACAATTTAGTAATTGATGTATGCATTCAAGCTCTATAATTGTAGAGCTTGAATGCATTTTTTATTTGTAAAATAGTTCTGTTAGACTTGTTTTTTTCATTGATGATATGCATTACATGTGAAAGCCGTTTGGTACTTGTGTTTTATATTAAATAAGAGAATTATTATATTTAATAGGCCATATTCCTAAAGAAATAAAAAATAACTTATGAAAAATAATATCTGTCCGAAGTGCAACTCCAATAAAGTCATTCCGAAAGTTAGAATCTTAGATCATGATTACGGAATAAATAAAAATTTATCTGTTCAAATGAAAAACTCGAATCACAAATATTTTTATTCCACTACAGAAAGTCAAGTGGTTGCTTATATCTGTGGAGATTGTGGATTTATGGAAACTTACGTGACAGATTATAAAGATTTATGGGATATTTATAAAAAGAAAGGTTATAAATTATAATAACGAACACGGTTTAGTAAAATAGATTTGAAGTTTAAAGTAGACTCTCTTTAAAAAGAAGGGTGTGATTGTTTATTTCTGTACAAAGAAATACTTTTGAAGCAATAAAGAAATTCCTTCTATACTTATATTAAAATTAAACTTATGTCAAATAAAACAAGACGTTTTTTATGGATTATAGCGACGATTTTACTCGTTGGTATTTGGTTTTTTAATAACAATAGCGAGTCCAATACGTCTATAATCGAAACAATAGAAAATACACTTCAAGACAATGTAGATGAGAAAAGCGTAAATGTAAAAGATATTTCTGCACTTACCGACGAACGAATTGTAGTAGAATATGTTAGAAAACATAATCGTTTGCCAGATTATTATATGACAAAAAGAGAAGCGAATAGTAAAGGATGGAATTCTAGTAAGGGAAATTTATGTGATGTGTTACCTGGTATAGCCATAGGTGGAGATCATTTTGGTAATAGGGAAGGTTTACTGCCCAAAAAATCAGGAAGGAAGTATTTTGAAGCAGATCTCAATTATAATTGCGGCCGTAGAAATGCAGATCGTTTAGTCTATAGTAATGATGGACTTATATTCATTACCAAAGACCATTACAAATCTTTTCAAAAACAATAGTGCGTTATGAAAAATACAATTCAAATTGACTTTAGCGATATTCACGAATATATAGATTTCTATACACAGCTAAAACAAAAACTTGCTTTGCCAGACTATTTTGGAGATAACCTAGATGCGTTATACGATAGTCTTACAGGAGATGTAGAGATGCCTTTGCAAATTGAATTTATAGAGATTTCTCCAGGACAAATAATGAAATTCAAAGAACTCATTTTTTTAATGGAAGATGTAGAAGATTACCTAGATGAATTTACATTTGGCTATTCTGTAAAACTTAGCGATGAGATAGATCCTTTTTGGGAAGAAGATTGGGAGGAAGAGTAAAATTGTTGAGGATGCATTCTTTTTAATTGTTTTATTAATTAAAGTTGTCACTATTAAAAAAGAGTTACTTTATTTTTTATAAAACTCATA
>JAJYTI010000233.1 GCA_021793135.1 Bacteroidota bacterium | reverse complement strand
TTTTAATTGGTGTTTATAGGATGAAAATACTTAATATTTCCTTTAGATTCTTTTTAAATTATGATGTGAAATAAATTATGTAAAATCTATAGTTATATTATTTAAATGTTAATAAAGAAATGGAAGTGCTTCTAATGATATTCGCCAGAAGAGGCTGAGAGTTGAAAATTAAACAGGAGTTAGAAAGTAGTAATGTATTTACTTCAAATTTATATATCCTCGTGGGCATAGAATTTTATAGAACAAATGAGAAGAAGCTTTTGAATATTTCTAAGACTTTTAGAATAGTCCTTTAAAATCAGATAGGGAGTATTTTGTTTTATAAAAGAAAGACTAACCAAAGCAGTTTTGATAGGTGCAATAACACTAATAAGGCTTAAAAGCGAAGTAATATAGATGGAATGCCTGTAACAGAAACCGAAACCATTAATAAAGATATTTAGGAGTTTATAAAATCATAAACCTAAACCTGATTAAAGAACTTATGTGTTTAGGATTTTTCTTCTAATTAGATGTTTACCTTATTGAAATATAAATTTCATACTACTTTATGTTAGTATTTAATTTTAACATCTTATGTCAATTTATTAAATTTGGAAAATAGAATATAATACTTCCTATTATTAGGAATATTAATACAGTAAAACGAATTATATGATTTTATTTAATGCTATTGGGCCAAATCAAATTATCATGTTAACATTGATATATTCTATATTAATGATATATTCCTTGTACTTGATTTTAAAAAACGAAACTAAATTATTTGTTTTCGCGTGGCTACTATTTGTAATTTTTATTCCATTTTTCGGAAGTATAATTTATATTAGTAAAAACTATTTGAATAAAAATTCTGCACAATATATTTCATAAAAGTAAAAACGGTTCCACGAAAATTGGAACCGTTTTTATTTTGTATTAGTTTTTTTCTAGAAATAAATGTATGATTTACAGCGAACATACTATATGCGAAGCATGATGTAGACCTTAGCTACTATCAAAACGTATTCGATTATTAGAAAACAATCTTTAAGTATAGAAAAGCCTATCTAGTTTACCGATAAAATATGATTAGGTTTAATAGAGTATTAATAAATTTTAAAACTATTTAATTCTATATATTATGACTATAAATAAAACCATAGAAGAAACATCTAAAAATAATAAGAATCCTTTTGTTGAATTGCCAAATAATCAAAAGATTATTGAAGTAAATAATAAAGATTATATTGCGGATAAAGTAATAGAAGTTTCTTTAGAGAATAAAGAATTTGAAATTGAGAACTGTGTAGGAATATTCTTTTCTTTTGATTATAAAAAAACAATTGAAAATGGAATGTTTTTTAGAGAGTATCTTAAAGCAGAAAAGTTTAAAGTATTAAATAAAAGTATGACAACTTCATCTATTAATGGATACGATCCCAAATATGTGTTTTGTTATATAGATACTGAGTTTCCATTAGAAGAGTTCAGAAAAAAGTGGGACTTATAATTATAAGGTTGAATTAATTTTATTGTTAGAATGGGTAATAAAATACTTTTATTGGAGAAAGATGTAATAACAGACTGTGAAGTTATTGAGTAAATATTTACTGAAAAAGTTATTTCTACAGCTTACACTTTTCCTTACCACTGAAGAAATTAATGGCAAAGTACACTATGTCCGTATTTGATAATCAAGTGAAGGATTGTAATAATCACTTCCCAATACAATAAATGAAATCCCTTTGTTTATAGGGGTTTGCATGTGCCGTGTGGTACAAATGCGGTACTAAAATAGAACGAAAATAAATTGGGGAAAATAAAAGAAACTTCCCGCATAACATAAAAGGCTAACCAATCTAAATCGGTTAGCCTTTTAATTTTTTCAACTTTGATTAAAGCTTATTTCAAGATAATCTTTTTGGTAGTCTCATAATTTCCAGCAGTGAATTTTAATAAGTAAACTCCTGATGAAAGGTTAGTTAGATTTAATTGTGTATTGTTATATCCATTTGTATTTAAGTTTCTGTCCATTACTTTTTGTCCTGTTAAGTTGTAAATAGCAACATTAACGTCCGATTGATTTGTGTCATATAGTAAGTTTACCATTCTATCCGTAGTTGGGTTTGGGTAAATGCTTAATGAATTATTTTCATCAAACTCTTCTACGTCCAATAGTTGAGTAACATCCTCGTATGCTAAACTGAAATCTCCAGTAGAAGCACCATCAAAAGATGTAAAATAGAAACGGTAAATATTTGCATTAGCATCTTTTAAGAAGAAGTAATTATCCAGAGTAATTACATATTGGTAGCTAGAATCTAATTCTTTCCAATCATATCCTACGGTATTGATATCACTCGAGAAGTCCAACTCATCAATATCATCTACTTCTAGAGTACTGTTTTTAGCAACCATTACATCTGGATGTTGTAACGCTCCTAATACAGGATACATCATTCCACCTTGCACGTCGGTTTCGTATTTAAGGAAAACTAAATCCCAATCGTCCATATCTGGTGAAGTAACCACCTCTTCATTGTTAGTTAAGCTATAGTGATTAAACATTTTATTTGGGTTGTTGTCGTTAGATAAAGTAACGGTTTGTTCATCTACCCAAGAAGAAGAAGCGTCATCCCAAGTAGCATATTTAAAAGTATAACCACTGAAGTAGTCTTCTATCATAAATTTCTTGAATGTATCGTCAGCATATTTTAATACGAAAACAACTGCTCCAGTTATATGATGGTTAGACGGGTTGTATTCACCCCATCCGTAAGTTGCAGAACCTTGATCGAAAGCTCCTTCATCCCAATCTGTATCGCTATTATATAAGTGAGTCCAGTTATTGATATCTGAAGGATCTATAGTATCATAATCATTTGGATCATTAGAAGCTTCATAAACTTCGATGCCTAAATAAGTGTTGATACGCTCTGCAAAATTGAATGCGTCTGTGCGTAAAAATGCAATTTCCCATGCATCTGCTGGAAAAGTCTCAGATTCATTCGTAGCGAATTTAAAGTACAATTCGTTAGTGTAATCTGGACTTAAAGAAAGGTCCACATTTGTTTCTTGTGCGTTTGCGATGAAAGCGGTCATCAGCAATGCAAAAAATAGATTAAAATGTTTCATGTGTGTTTTAAATAAATAATTGGTTAAAAAAAATTAATTAAGCAGTTCATATTTGAATTCCGGGTAACCGCGGACCCCGTTTTCGTTTAAGAACGAAATGAAT
>JAJYTI010000232.1 GCA_021793135.1 Bacteroidota bacterium | reverse complement strand
CTTATCGTAATAATTTAAAGGAGTGTCGAGAATCGAAACTCCAAACTTTTACTTTCTCTACGAGCCAAAATATTCGAGTAATAGGGGAACAAGGCACACAGATAAATATTCCAGTAGAAACATTTTGGAATTCCACTGGCGATCCTATTACTCAAGAAGTAACAATTAATCTTTTAGAGATGTATGCTCCTAGCGACATCCTTTCTTGTCAATTATCTACCAATGGACTTAATGAACGACAAGGTATTGAACCTTTATTAAGCGAAGGATTTATTTTTTTCGAAATAACAGATAATGGCATTCCAATTACAATTAACAATAATAGTCAAATTCAAATATTCATTCCTTCTAATGATGATAACCTTTCCCTGTCGCTATTTAATAATAGCGAATGCAATGCTTTAGATTGTGAAGTATTATGGGAACAAGAAGATACACCCGTATTTTTCACCGAGGTTCTTGATTCAAATGATCAATTTGTAACTGGATTTCAAGCTACGGTAAGCAAAACAGGATGGTATAATATGTCTAGATTTAATCCAAGTAATAACTTGCGAGGAACTCTTTATAATTTAGTTACTCCAGGATATAATCTAACTAATAGTGATGTTTATATTTTTTATGAATCCAATAGTATCGCGATAGGAAAGTATTTAAAGTTTGACGCAGAAAATGATTTGTTTTCTGAAGAATATAGTGAGATTCCAGAAGATACTCCTGCACATATAATCTTTATGAGTAAAAAAGAAAATGATTATTTGTTTGAAATACAATCGATAGAAACCGAAATAGACCTGATTACTATTACTCGAAATCCTGTAAAAGATTCAGAAGTGGAATTCAAAAATTATATCGATAACTTATAGCTTATGAAGTACACTATTCAAATATACATGACATTTATACTGGGGCTTTACAGCTTAATATCTTATAGTCAAGAAGTAGAAGATAGGAACACCCGTACTGCTACTATTCATATAGATAGAAAAGGTAATATTGTTTCTTTAAAACCAGATATGCCACCATTGGAGCAAATTGCTGGTGCTCCAAAAGCATTTTATACATATTACTGGGAATTTGGCGATGGAGAATATAGTTTTGAAGAAAAACCAAAACATCCTTATAAAAAAGATGGAGAATATACGGTTAGACTTTGGAGTACAAATAATTATGATAGTGGAAAACCACCCGCTAGCAGACCAGAAACTATTAAAATTAATTCGGAAAATACTAATGATCTTACTTCTGCTGACCTAGGTACCTCCTCTACCGTCTTTCCAGAAGAAGAAAATCTAATCATTAAAACCAATCGTGATCCATTGCCCAACCAGGAAATGGTATTGATAACCTCCTATAAAAACACTTATGATTATGTAACCAACGGCGTTTTGTATCTGTTTTATAATGACGAACAATTCAAAAATGAAAATTTTATTCTTGAAGATACTCGAATGTATCATGGAGAAAAAATAGTTATAGAACCAATAAATGGTATCGCACAAACAGAACTTAATAGTAGTCCTTTTTTCTTATCGAGTAATGACAATAATTCTTACTCTACTACTTATAGTGTATATGACAACACCCAACCAATGCTGCCCATGACATTAGAAGAATCGGAAGCATTCTACAAAAATCATCAACAAATCCGATTTGAAAATATGCAGCCCGGAGAAGAACGACACATTTTCCGAACATTGAAAACTACTCCAGAGATGATAAAGGATACGAGCGCTATAGTTACATTACGAACTATTTATGTGCCAGATAATAATTACGATAATCATACTGTAAAAGATACCGAATTAGAAATCGTTAGTTCGCACGATCCAAACAAAATGTCATCTAATGGGACATTAATGAATTTTAGATTAGCAAAAAACAGGAAAATAAATTTTAAAACGAAGTTCCAAAATGACGGAGAAGGTCCTGCAAACACTATACGACTCGAGACAGAAATATCTGAACTGTTTGACAAGAACACTCTAGAAGTAAAAGACCGATATCCAGAATGTCCTATCTGCCCAAAAGAGGAAGAGGTTAATTATTCTTGTTTAGATACAATTATAGAAAAAGATAAAATAATCTTTACTTTTAAAAATGTACATCTTCCTGGTACTGCTCAAAAAAATGTTACAGATAGAGACTCTACAAAAGGTTTTGTAAAGTTTTCATTACGTTTTGGCGATGACTTATATAAAAAGAAAACACGAAATCGCACTGCAATATATTTTGACAAAAATGATCCTGTAATTACCAATTATAGTACTACAAGATTCCTACCTGGAGTTTCCATAGGTCCAAAAGCAGGATATATTTATACTCCTTCTAAAGATAAAAGTAATGAGTTTTTTATTGGAGCGGTAATTTCACCCTATAAATCTTATCGTGGCTATTTACAGGCAGAGTTGTTTTTTTCTGCAGGAACCCTAAAGGATTTAAATACTTTTATATCTGAAGATACAAGGGATGTTGGAATAGTTCGCATTACTGAATACACTGAGAAAATAAAAGAAAATAATATTTCGGCATACCTAGTTCCTATCTCCTACCGATATAATGTACATAATAATATTGCATTTGGAGCTGGACCTCAATTGAGTATAGATCTACAAAACAAAATATCTACCAGCACTAATGGTGAAGCTTACCTAAATCTTCCAAGAGAAGGAATGATTCGCGATGAGCAAAGGGATACTTATATAGAAGAAAAATGTACAAAATCGTTTACCAATTTTAATGTTGGTCTTTTTGCAGATATTAGCTTAGGACAAGTACGGATTGGACCAAGTATTGGATTTCGATATGTATATAACTTCAGAGAGCCACATTCACAACTTCAAGCTTATGCCACTTGGAAATTCTAAAGTCATATAAACTCTTTACAATTATTTGTTTGTTCTGCGTATGTATAAGCTACAGTCAGAACACAAATCCCGATACGATTTATCGAGCTTTAGATGATTTTCTTTTAAATAAAGAATCCAATAGTCGAAAAACTTTATTGCAATTAATAGATTCAAACGTTAATAACAATAAAGAACTTCAGTTAGCAAGAACTGTAGCATATTGTAATATTGCGTACATCGATGAGAAACAAGGTAAGCTACAAGACGCTATTCTTTATTACGAGAAAGCAAAAAAACTATATTTTTCAGACAACTTAGAAGGTTATGACATAATAGAATATTGTTTAAAACCTTTAGGAAATCTTTACACCAAAACT
>JAJYTI010000231.1 GCA_021793135.1 Bacteroidota bacterium | reverse complement strand
ATCTCATGAATTAGATGTAATGGTAGGTAGTGAGATTAGAAGAACTAAGAATAATATCATTAGAACAAAAGGATTTGGATTTGATCCCAAAACCTTAACAACTAAACCAATTTTATTCCCATCAGAGAGTGAAGCAAAAGATAAGAATTACGAAACATTTAAAAAGAGTTCTATAGAGAATGCTTACGCTTCTTTCTTTGCAACAGCATCTTACACTTTCGATAGAAAATATACCGTTTTTGGAAGTGTACGTTATGATGGATCAAACCTATTTGGTGTAGATCCAAAATATAAATATTTACCTCTATGGGCTATTTCTGGATCGTGGCTAGTAACAAACGAAGAGTTTATGCACGATATTGAATTTATTTCAAATTTACGTTTAAGAGCTTCATACGGTTTACAAGGAAATATTGATAGAAACACCTCGCCATTTGTGATAGGAGAGTATAGCAATACAACATTACTGCCAGGAGTAGACGAAACAACAATTGTAGTTACCAATCCTCCGAATAGTAAATTAAGGTGGGAGAAAACATCCAATACGAATGTCGGTATAGATTTAGGGTTATTTAGAAATCGTATTGCTTTAGAATTAGATGTTTATAATAGAAGAAGTACAGACTTAATTGGCTTACGTGAATTGCCTTTAGAAAATGGTTTTGAATATACCAACATGAACTGGGCGCAAGTGTCCAATAAGGGATATGAAATTTCATTAACTACTAGAAACATTGACAAAGAGAACTTTAAATGGAATACAAATTTCAACTTCTCTCATAATAAAAGTAATATAGATCAAGTAGAAGTGATGAACTCAAGTATCTTACCTTCTGGACAAGGATATGCAGTAAATGCAGTCTTTGGATTTAAAACAGCTGGGATTGATGAGTATGGAAATCCACTATTTTGGTTAGATGGTGAGAAAGTAAGTACAGTAGAATTCTTCGATTTAAGCGATCCATATGCCGAAATTATTCCTGGAGAGTTAACAGTACACGGATTGACAAACGAAGAAATGAGAAGCAGATTTGAATACCTAGGGGATCGCGATCCTAAGTTCATCGGAGGAATTAAAAACAATTTTAAGATTCATAATTTTGATGTTTCCATTTCTGCTGCTTTTAATTTAAAACAAACGGTAACTAAAACTCCTCCATATAATGGAGCAGAAGTTGATCCAGGGCGTAACTATACAGCCGATATCTTAAACGCTTGGTCACCTACAAATACATCAAGTAATCTACCTGGTATTATTGGTAAAGACATGGAAGCAGGCGATTCGTGGATGGCGCACTCTTGGTTTGGAGGAGCTGATCCATATAACACATATAGATACTTAGATATATGGGCAAAAGAAATTAGTTACTTAAGAATAAGTAGTATTCGTGTAGGGTATACGTTACCAAATTCTATAACCGATAAATTTAAAATTCAACAAGCTCGTGTTAGCCTAGAAGGTAATAACTTGTTTGTTTTTGGAAGTGATTATAGTGGTTATTTCGATCCTGAAACTTACGGGAATATCTATGCACAACCTATTTCAAAATCTTTTACAGTAGGTTTAAATCTTACTCTTTAATTTCCAAAATCATTTAAAATGAAAAAAACAATCTTAATAATAAGTAGTTTAATCTTTGGATTAGGAATGAGCAGTTGCGATAGCTACTTAGATATAGAACCAGAAGGAAAAGTTATTCCAGAAACACAAGAAGACTTTAGAGCTTTACTTACACAAGGATATGTTGCATATCCTGGTCATAAAGCTTTAACCGCATTACGTACTGACGAAGTGCAGTTAGATAAAGAAAGTTTAGATTATTTAGATCTTAGAGATATTTACATCTGGAAGGACCAGGGACAAGACAAACAAACAGTGGAATTCCCTTGGAGCTCCTTCTATAATTCCATCTTTTATAGTAATCACTCTATAGCAGAAGGAAGTTTAGTGCTCCCAGATTCTCCAGAAAAAGATCAATTAATTGGTGAAGCATATGCTTTACGTGCTTTTGCATTTTTTGACTTAGTAAATTTATATGCTAAACCATACAATCCATCGACTTCTAACACAGATAGAGCCATTCCATTAGCTTTAGAAATCGATTTAGAAAATGTATTAGAGCCAGAAACAACACAAAGAGTTTATGATCAGATTCACGAAGATATAAATCGAGCGAAAGAACTTTTACAAGTAGAAGTTCAAGAAGTAGGATATAATTATCGATTTAGTAAAGCAGCGATTTATACACTTGAAGCAAGAGTGAATTTATACCAACAAAATTGGGAAGCAGCTTTAGAAAGTGTTTCTAAAGCAATGCAATATAAAAATCAGCTAGAAGATCTAAACAACATAGATTTTGTACCTACGCATTATTTATCTACAGAATCTATTTTAGCTCTAGAAACACCATTTTCTTCTTCATTAAAGCGAAGTTCGATGGCATCGGAAGAATTAATCGATGCATATGATCAAGATAATGATTTACGATTTGATGTTTACTTCGAGGATGATGGAGAGCATTATAAAGTGATAAAAGTAGGGGAGATAGAAACAAAAGTTTCTATGCGTACTGCAGAATTATACTTTATAAAAGCTGAAGCTGAAGCAAGACTAAACGGATTAGCGGATGCTAAGAATACTCTTCAAGAAATTATTATAAGAAGATATCTGCCAGATGCTTCAGATACAATTATTTCTGAAATGGCACAATTAGACCAAGACGAGTTTATCGAATTTTTATTAGAAGAAAGATTCAAGGAATTTGCTTTAGAAGGGCATCGTTGGTTTGATTTACGCCGCGTAAATCAAAAGGAAATAATTCATGTTGTAGATGGTGTAGAACATATCTTACAAGAGAATGATCCAAGGTATTCTTTACCTTATCCTACAAATGCTCGACTCAATAATCCAAACTTATAAATTACTTTAAAAGCCATCTAAATTAGATGGCTTTTTTATTAGAACTACACCTTCAACGATTTCTAAATATTTTTGTAACATAAATTATGAATCATTGTACTTATTGACTTTAAGGTCTGGTTTTATAAGATGATAATGGAAGATGATTTTATGAAAAGCTAGTAGAAAACAGGAGTATAGCTTACCAATAGGAAATTTTTCATTTTATAAGAAATAATTAAAATTATTTGGTGCTTTAAAAACAAAGTTGTTATATTTACATCGAAGCATTACTAATATAACACGCATTTGCCTATAGAATACAGATCGGAA
>JAJYTI010000230.1 GCA_021793135.1 Bacteroidota bacterium | reverse complement strand
CTAACAAAGTTAGTACCTTTAAACCTATAAAGCTTACAAGTATGAATTTAAAAGAAAGATGTGGATGGTGTACTACCGACCCTTTATATATTGCGTATCACGATTCGGAATGGGGAGAACCGATAATGGATGACAATTACTTATTTGAAATGTTGGTATTAGAAAGTTTCCAAGCAGGATTAAGTTGGATTACCATCCTAAAAAAAAGAGAGAATTTCCGTAATGCTTTTGATGGATTTGACCTTGTAAAAATTGCCAATTATGATGCGAAAAAAGTAGAGGAATTAATGCAAGATTCTGGTATTATTAGAAACAGAAGTAAAATAGAAGCTACCATAAAAAATGCGAATGCTTTTCTTAACATCCAAAAATCCTATGGTAGCTTTAAAGAGTATATATGGGAATTTGTCGATCACAAGCCTATTGTAAACAAATATAAAACGCTAGATGAAATTCCTACGCAAACCGCTATAAGCAAAGCGATGGCCAAATCTTTAAAAAAGAATGGCTTCTCGTTTATGGGCCCCACTACCTGTTATGCTTTTATGCAAGCTACAGGTATGGTAAACGATCATGTATTAAGTTGTTTTAAGCATCCTGGATAAACACATTTTATTGCCATCCACCTCCAAGAGCACGATATAGATTTACACGCTCATTACGTCGTTGCAATTCCATGTTTACTTGATCTAGCTCACTTTCCATAGCATTACTTTGTGCAGTAAGTACTTCTAGATAATTAGCAAGTCCACTTTTAAACAACATAAAAGCATTATCTACCGTTTTTTGAGTTACTTCTACCCTTTGGTCTACATATTCTATTTGCTCTTCTAGTTTTTCTAAAGTAACCAACGCATCTGACACTTCATTTATACCTAATAACACTTTCTTTTGAAATTCTATTTCGGCTTTATCTCTATTGAGTTTAGCCACTTCATAATCGGTTTTTAAACGTCGACGATTAAATATAGGTTGTGTTATCCCTGCAGTCAACATACCGAAAAGTGATCCAGGGATTTGAAACCAATTCTCTGTTAACATCGCATCTACTCCTCCACTTACATCAATTTTCAAAGAAGGATACCTATAAGACTGCGTTACTCCTACCTCAGCATTTGCTCTACGTAGATTAAGCTCGGCCGCATAGACATCTGGTCTATGTTGTAACAATTGTAACGGCACACCTACTTCTAACGAATCTCCTTCATTAGTATAAGAGTCCAATTGTTGACGTTCTATAGTTCCAGGGTTCTCTCCTGCTAAGAAACGTAATCTGTTCTCTTGAATAGCTATATGTCTTTCCAACTGTGGAATCAGAGCTTGCGCTACTAACTTTTGTGCTTGCGTTTGTTCCCTAGCTAAAGAAGTAACCTCTCCTGCATCGTATTGTAATTCGATTATTCTAAGAATACTATCATTCAACTTGGCATTAGCTCTGGCAACATCCAATTGTGCGTCTAATTCTAATAGTTGGTAATATCCTTTAGCTATCTCCGAAACTAGTTGCGTTTGAACCGCTTTCTTAACTTCTTGTGTTTCTAGATAAGATGCTAATTCGGCTTCTTTTTTATTTTTAAACTTCCCCCAAATATCTGCTTCCCATGAAACATGAAGAGAAGTAGAATGTCTTACCTTGTTTGTATATAATTTATCCGGTGGCGTTCTA
Source organism: Bacteroidota bacterium (assembly GCA_021793135.1). Lineage (GTDB taxonomy): Bacteria > Bacteroidota > Bacteroidia > Flavobacteriales > Flavobacteriaceae > JAJYTI01. The sequence goes on along the minus strand of JAJYTI010000230.1, from coordinate 1,569 downwards.
TCTCCATAATAATTACCTGACGGATTTGAGTAATAATTCTCTGAGTGGAGCTCTCGAACATACTCTCCTACGTTTAAATCTACATCTGGAAGATTTCCTACTTTGGCACTCTTGTGCATTTGATTAGCAATCTCAATATTGGTGATTGCTTCTCTCATATCCAGATTGTTCTTTACTGCCTTGTCTATTAAAGATATTAACACACTATCTCCAAAGAATTCCCTCCAAGGCACTTGACCTAAAGTTGGTATGGTATCTGAAGCCATAGTGTCTACAGGAGCCAAGCTATCAGAGAATCGATAATTCTCTGCTACTTCTATAGAATCTGGTCGGTACTCTTTATTACTTCCGCAGGATATACCCACCAAAGCAAATCCGATTACTACCAATGTAGCTATTATATTAAATTTAGTTCGTTTCATAAGCTCTTTTTAAAAATAATTATGCATCGTCTTCCATTGCGAATCTCGAAGAGAGTTTATCATGTAAATTTTGAAAAACAACATAAAGAACTGGGATAATAAAAATTCCCAAACCTACACCTGCTAACATCCCTCCTGCTGCTCCAACACTAATAGATAAGTTGGCTTTAGCCGATGGCCCAACAGTCCACATAAGTGGAATAAGTCCGAATACGAAAGCTAATGAGGTCATAACAATAGGTCTTAATCGCAGCGAAGAGGCTTTTATAGCTGCTTGTACTGTTGTTAAGCCTTTTGCCTTTTCTTGCATAGCATATTCTACAATTAAAATAGCATTTTTTGCCAATAGTCCTACTAACATTATAATTCCTACTTGCACATAAATGTTATTCTGTAAACCTACTATATTGACTGCCAAGAATACACCAAACAATCCTGTAGGTAAAGATAATAATACAGATAAAGGTATAATATAACTTTCATATTGAGCAGATAATAAGAAATAAACAAACAAGAGACTTAATGCAAAAATCAATGTAGTTTGCGAACCAGACTTCTGCTCTTCTAAGCTAATTCCCGTCCACTCAAAACTATAACCAGCTGGCAGATATTTCTCTGCTACTCTTTCTACTGCTGCCATAGCATCCCCAGAACTATATCCTGCAGCTGGTGCAGCATTGATAGAAATGGAGTTGTAAAGATTGTACCTATTTACAATTTCTGGACCACGTACTTTCTTAAGCGAGATAAGCGTATTGGCAGGAAGCATTTCGCCTTTATTATTTCTAATAAATATAGAATTAAATGACTCCGCATCGTTTTTATATTCTGCATCGGCCTGCATATACACTCTATACTGTCTACCGAAACGACTAAAATCACTTGCTTGCACTCTACCATAAAAAGATTTTACAGCAGTCATCATTTCCTTTACATTTACTCCTAAAGAATTTGCTTTCACATAATCCACTTCCAATTCATATTGTGGAAAACGAGGGTTGAATAAAGTAAATGCAGAACTTATTTCTGGAGTTTTATTTAATTCCTCTATAAAGTCATTAGCTGTTTCACCAAAGCTCGTAAAGTCACGACCTAATCTATCTTGCAGAACTAATTCCAATCCACTAAAGTCACCAAAACCTTGAAT
>JAJYTI010000229.1 GCA_021793135.1 Bacteroidota bacterium | reverse complement strand
CGATCTTGCTTTTTCAATATCCTCGGTAAAGCCTAACATATATCCACCTCCACCGGAACCACAAAGTTTCAAGTAATAAGCGTTAGTATCAATTCCATGTTTCCATAATTCATGGAATTTTTTAGGAATCATAGGTTTGAAGTTATCTAAAACTACTTTGGATAATTGCTTGAGGTTTCCAAATAAAGACTTAACATCTCCTTTTAAGAAATCGTCTACACAAGCATCTGTATGCTTTATAAACTGATCTTTAATTACATTTCGGAAACCTTCTTTTTTCATATTCTCCATAAAGATTTGCACCATAGGAGCTGTTTCGCTCATCGTTCCACTATCTAATAAGAACACTGCTCCTTTGCCTTGCTTTTCTTGATATGGGATTCCAGTAGGTTCAATATTTTCTTTAGAATTGATTAGAATCGGTAAGCTCAAATAGCTATTTAATGGATCTAATCCAGAAGAGTTACCATGGAAGAAAGATTCCATAGCACCGAAAATCTTTTTCAGCTCTAATAATTTATCACGAGTAAGGTTTTCTAAAACCGTAATTTTATTGATTGCATATTTATCATAAACTGCAGCCACCAAAGCTCCACTGCTTCCTACTCCATATCCTTGTGGAATACTAGAGTCGAAATACAAACCTTTTTCTACATCAGATTGCATCGTTTCGATATCAAACTGCACTAAATCGGATTGAGCCTCTTGTAATTCTTTTAGAAAATCTACAAAACGTCGTAAACTTTCATTAGATTTTTGAGTGGCCTCGGTTTGCTCTTTATCAATTTTTAGCGCTCCATTGTAGAAGTTATACGGTATAGATAATCCTTTAGAATCTTTTATAATCCCGTACTCGCCAAACAGCAATATTTTTGAATAAAACAATGGTCCTTTCATAATACCCCCGGTTTTAATTACGGCGCTAATCTTTTAGCACCCAAACCTACACTATCGCAAATGTACTGTCCTTTTTGACAGTACACAAATAATTTATTTTTAATTAACTCTAACACAGCTTGTTTCTCACTTTCTGGATAAAGCAAATGCACATTAGCACCAGCATCTAAAGTAAAACATAGCTTGCTTCCTGTTTCTTCTCTATACGCCCAAATAGCCTCAATAACTTTCAATGTATTAGGACTCATTAATATATAATACGGCATAGAAGTAAGCATCATAGCATGGAGCGTTAGAGCTTCGCTTTCTACTAAACTAATAAACTGATCTAGATCTCCATTTGCCAAAACATCTTGTAACTTTACAATGTTTTCTTGCGCTTGTGCAAACCTATTTTCTGCATAAGGATGATTATGCATAAGATTATGTCCCACCGTACTACTTACCTTTTTTTGTCCAATATCTACTAATAAAACAGTGTCTTGATAGTTTTCAAAAACAGGATGTACTTTCTCTTTGTATGCTGTAGCATATAAATTAGAACTATCCGCTATAGCAGAATGCTCTCCCCATACCATTATTGGTCCTTCTATACTCCTAGCTGCGCTTCCCGAACCTAATCTGGATAGAAAAGAGGCTTTTTCATTAAAGTAAGCATCCGTCATATCAGGATAAAGCTCTCGTTCGATAGATAACAAACACAATGCTAGAGCACTCATTCCACTAGCTGAGGAAGCAATCCCACTGCTATGTGGAAAACTATTAGAAGTTTCTATAACAAAATCATAGGATCGCAAAAAAGGAAGATAAACTACAATACGCTCAAAAAAAGTTTCGATTTTTGGTCTAAAGTCTGTTTTCTCTACTCCATCTAATAGAACTTTAAAACTAAAATCACCTTCTTCTTTTTTGGTGTAATGGATTGTTGTAGTGGTTTTACAATGGGATAAAGTAAAACTCAAAGAAGTATTCTTTGGTAATTGCTCCCCATATTTCCCCCAGTATTTAACCAGTGCGATGTTGCTTGGAGACTCCCAAGTGACACTTCCTTCTTCTGGTAAGGAGTTGTAGGTTTTTGGTAGATATCTTTCTATCTGCATAAAACAAAGCTTAAACCACAAAGATACGTTTTTTATAAGAGTTGTGTCGCGAGGTTCTTATTGGGATTTATTCCCTAATTTATTTATTAAATCTTGTGCTACTAAATAACCACTTGTCCAAGCATGTTGAAAATTAAATCCTCCTGTGATGGCGTCCACGTCCAATACTTCTCCTGCAAAATAAAGTCCAGAATGCTTTCTGCTAGTAAAGTTTTTAAAATTAATTTGTTTCAAAGCCACTCCTCCGGCCGTAACGAATTCATCTTTATAGGTACTTTTTCCATCTATAACATAAATTCCTTGCGTAAGTTCCTTTATAAAATCTTGCATTTGAGCTTTAGAAACATCAGCCCAACGTTGCTCCTCCATATTTGCAGCTTGCAATAATCTTCTCCATAAGCGCTTTGGTAAATCGAAAGCAGTAGTATTGAAACATTTCTTCTTTGCTTCTATACTTTGCAATTGCTGTAATACTTCTATTACCGATTCTGGATTGTATTGAGGAATCCAATTAATTTTTATTTTAAATTTATAATCTTTAGCAAATAATTCTCTTGCTCCCCAAGCCGATAATTTTAATATAGCTGGACCACTCATTCCCCAATGTGTTACTAACAACGGGCCACTTGAATCTAATATGGTTTTCTGATTTTCATCTAATACCGAAACAAACACGTCTGTACTTAAACCTTGAAGTTCTTGCAATCGGCTATCATTGCAATGAAATGTAAATAGTGATGGAACAGGATCTACTATATCACAATCCATTTTATTCAACATCCTCCATACTTTAGGACTACTCCCTGTTGCAATAACCAAATTAGAGGTATGGTATATTTCTTTGGAGGTGTGCACATCCCAATTATCATTCTGTGGAATAACTTTAGTCACATTGGATTGGTAAAAGCATTGAACACCATGTTTTTTGGCTTCGTGTAAAAAACAATCGATAATAGTTTGGGAAGAATTGGTTACTGGAAATGCTCTACCATCTTCTTCAATATGTAAAGGGACTCCACGTTCCTCAAACCAAGCAAATGTATCGCCTGTCATAAACTTATGGAATGGCCCCAGAAGTTCTTTCTCTCCTCTAGGGTAGTTCGTCGTTAATGGCTTAGGTAAGAATTCTGCATGAGTAACATTACATCGTCCTCCTCCAGAAATCTTCACTTTATTAAGCCCTTCCTTTGCTTTTTCTAGAATAGCAATACGTTTATTAGGCAAAGCTTCGGCAGCATTAATAGCTGTA
>JAJYTI010000228.1 GCA_021793135.1 Bacteroidota bacterium | reverse complement strand
CACCCCGCGCGACATTTTTATTTCTGCATTCACTTCTGCGCCGATTTCCAACAATTATAACTTTAGCTTACAAGGTAAAGAAAAGGAATTGCAAGCTGCTATTGATGCACTTTCAAAACTAACTTCCGGTTCTATCCATGTAGGAATTGAAAAGGGTTCGAAATCACCTTTTGAAACCATTAATGGAATTGAAAAGCATAAAGTAAGTGGGCCACACCCAGCTGGTAATGTAGGTACACAAATGAACGTAATCGCTCCAGTAAACAAAGGAGAAGTGGTTTGGACAGTAAATGCACAAGATCTAGTAATTATTGGTGAATTATTATTAACTGGTAAATATAATCCAGAGCGTATCGTAGCGCTTTCAGGATCACCAGTTAAAAAAGCGCAATACTTTAAAACTCGTATCGGTGCTGAGGTATCTACTTTTGTTTATGCTTCTGGATTAGAAAACGAACATGTGCGTGTGATTAGCGGTGATGTATTAACTGGAACAAAAATCGAGTTAGATGGTCACTTAGGTTTTTATGATACTACAGTAACTATAATTCCAGAAGGAGATGATTATGAATTCTTCGGATGGAATAAACCGATTTTTAATAAGATATCCACTTCTAGAGCATTAACCTTCTCATGGTTATTCCCTAAAAAAGAATACGATCTAACCACCAATACTAATGGTGAGCATCGTGCTTTTGTACTTACAGGAGATTATGAAGAGGTGTTCCCATTAGACATCTATCCAATGCAAATTCTAAAAGCTTGTATGGTTGGAGATTTAGACGATATGGAGAATTTAGGAATGTATGAAGTAGCTCCAGAAGATTTTGCTCTTACAGAGTTTGTTTGTGTTTCTAAACAACCTCATCAAGAGATTATCAGAAAAGGATTGGATTTAATGATAAAAGAAATAGGATAACGCTATGGGATTGAAAGATAAATTACATACGCTTAAAGAAAAATATAGAGGAACAAAAATGGCTCCTGCGTTTAACGCAATCCATACGTTTCTATATTTACCAAATATGACCACAGATAGTGGTTCACATATTCGTGTGGCAGACGATTTAAAACGTACCATGAATATTGTAATCATGGCACTTATACCTTGTTTGTTATTTGGTATATTCAATACCGGATACCAACATTATGCTGCTGTAGATGCCGCAAATGGTATTGCGCGTGAAGTTTCATTATTTGGAAACTTCTTGACTTGGGAAAACTTTGCTTTAGGAGCACTTAAAGTATTGCCTTTAGTGTTGATATCTTATGGTGTCGGACTAGCAATTGAATTCGTTTTTGCTGTGATTTATGGTCACGAGGTAGAAGAAGGTTATCTAGTAACAGGTATGCTTGTTCCATTAATCGTACCAGTAGATATCCCTTTATGGATGTTAGTAATTGCAGTAATCTTCGGTGTTGTAATCGGTAAAGAAGTATTCGGAGGTACAGGAATGAATATTCTTAACCCGGCACTTACTATCCGTGCGTTCTTATTCTTTGCTTACCCAACTTGGATGAGTGGAGATAAAGTGTGGGTGCATGGAGCTGTTGATACCGCTGGTACGCCAGATGCTATTTCAGGTGAAACAGTGTTAGGGCAACTTGCTCAGAGCCATGAAGTAACTACAAGCTTATCCGATATGTTCTTTGGTTTTATGCCAGGGTCAGTTGGAGAAACTTCTACTTTCTTAATTTTATTAGGAGCACTTTTCTTAATCTATACTAAGATAGGTAGTTGGAAGATTATGCTTTCTACTGTGATAGGTGGATTAGTCATGGGATTAATCTTTAATGGTGTTGTTTCGGCAGGTTGGATTGAGTCTAATAGCCCATTCTATGAGTTGATGAATACTCCGTACTGGCATCACTTATTACTTGGTGGATTTGCATTTGGTGCAGTGTATATGGCAACCGACCCAGTAACTGCTTCGCAGACTAACACAGGTAAATGGATTTATGGTTTCTTTATCGGATTCTTTGCAATTATGATTCGTGTGTTTAACCCAGCATATCCAGAAGGAGTAATGCTAGCAATTTTACTAATGAACGTATTTGCACCTACTATTGACCACTATGTGGTACAAGCAAACATCAGTAAGAGAAAGAAACGTTTAAAAGTTAAAACAGCTTAATTATGGCTCTAGATATTAATAAAAACAGTTACACCGTAATTTTTGCCGTTATCATGGTAATTGTTGTAGGTGCTGCTCTTGCAGGAGTTTCTAACGGACTTAAACCTCTAGTAGAAGCCAACCAAAGAGCTGAAAAACAACAGAACATTCTTTATACTCTTGGTATTAATGAGAATGAAAGTAAGAGTGACGTTAGAATGATTTCTAGCGATCTTGTAGAAGATAAATTTAAAGAAGTTATCAAAGGTCAATATTACATTCAAGATGGTGAGTTGATTGAAGATGACGAGGCTTATTTAATCTCTTTAGGACAAGAAGAAAATAAAACGAAAAAAGACAAAAACTATAAGCGTAAGCTGCCATTAATTGTAGCAGAACGTGATGGTAAGGATGTATATGTAATTCCATTATTAGGAAATGGACTTTGGGATGCTATCTGGGGGTTCATCGCAGTAGATAAAGACATGGTGGTACAAGGAGTCTACTTCGGTCACGAAGGAGAAACACCAGGTTTGGGTGGAGAGATAAACCAACGTTATTTTATGGATCCATTTACAGGAGAACACCTGTTAGATGATAATGGAAACTTTAAAGGAGTAGACGTTGCAAAAGGCAACAATGACCCTTTAAATGAACGTAAAGATGATCATAAGGTAGATGCGATTGCTGGTGCTACTATTACTGGAGACGGTGTTGCGGCAATGATCAAAAGTACCTTGCGTTTATACATGCCTTATTTTAAAACATTAAATAAATAAACTATGGGACTATTATCAAAAAAAGATGCGAAGCTTGTATTAGATCCACTTGCAGATGATAACCCGATTACAGTACAGGTATTAGGTATTTGTTCGGCATTGGCAGTAACAGCACAACTTAAGCCTTCTATAGTAATGGCGTTGTCTGTTATGTTCGTACTTGCTATGGGAAACGTAACTATTTCATTATTACGTAATATAATTCCGCCAAAGATTAGAATTATTGCACAGCTTATTGTTGTTGCGGCATTAGTAATTATAGTAGACCAAGTGCTTAAAGCATATGCTTATGAGTTAAGTAAAGAGTTATCTGTATTCGTAGGACTTATTATTACCAACTGTATTATTATGGGACGTTTTGAGGCCTTTGCTTTAGGTAACGGG
>JAJYTI010000227.1 GCA_021793135.1 Bacteroidota bacterium | reverse complement strand
AACAAGTGGATATAATCGTGCTCTGGCAATCGATTTGCAGGATAGGCTATGGATAGGAACAGGAAAAGGTTTACGTGTGTTGCAGAATACTACTAATTTTTTCAACGTTTCTAATCCAACAGCAAGGCAAGTGATTATTATGGATGGCGATGTGCCACAAGAACTATTATTCGAGATTCCAATCAATGCGATTGAAGTAGATGGGTCTAATAATAAGTGGATAGCCACTTCGACTTCAGGTGTGTTTTATGTATCTTCTACAGGTCAAGAAACTATTCATCACTTTACCAAAGACAATTCTCCTTTACCTTCCAATGATGTTCAGGATGTAGCTGTGGATCCTGAGAGTGGAAGAGTTTATATAGCAACAGCTAGAGGAATGGTAAGTTTTCAAGGTACAGCAACTTCTGCTCGCGAAGATTTAAGCAATCTACGTGCTTTCCCAAACCCTGTGCGTCCAGAATATAATGGGATGGTTACTGTATCGGGCTTAATGGCAAATACAAATGTAAAAATAACCGACTTAGAAGGAAATTTAGTATTCGAAGCAACATCGCAAGGTGGAACAGTGCAGTGGGATACTAGAGCGTTTGGTAAACATCGCGTTGCCTCTGGAGTTTATTTTATAATGGCTAATGCTCGAGAAGGTGAAGTGACCAAAATTGCTAAAATCATGATTATCCGATAAAATGGTAAGTACACAAGCCATTGTATTATCTGCTATAAAATATGCCGATGCTGATTTAATTGTTACATGCTATACCAAGAGCGATGGTATAAAAACTTATCATATTCGTGGTGTTTTAAAGTCCAAAAGAGGAAAGTTTAAAGCTTCTAGTTTCTTGCCGTGTACACAATTAGATATTGTAGCGCGACATCGGAATAAAGGTACAATGGAATATCTTAACGAAACAAAAATAAGTGTTCCCTATTATACTTTACACACCGATGTAATTAAGTCCTCTTTGGTGATGTTTCTATCGGAGATATTAAAAAATGTAATTCGAGAGGAAGAAGCAAATACAGAGTTATTTGAATTTCTACAACATGCATTTGTCGATTTAGATACAAGAAATAATGTTGCAAATTTCCATATTTACTTTTTGTTAGCTTTGAGTCGTTATCTAGGATTTTACCCAGACTCCGATTCCAAAGGGTTATATTTCAATATGCTAGAAGGTGTCTTTCAGGATAGTCGTACTAATCCTTATTGTGTGCAAAATCAGGCCTCTAATACGCTTAGCATAGTATTACATGATTTAGAAGCTCTGCATGATATGCAAATGAGTAAGATTCTTAGAAAAGATTTATTGTCCCTTTTGTTAACTTATTATCAGTTGCATATAGATGGGTTTCGCCAACCAAGATCTCTCGAAATATTAGAACAATTATTTAAATAATGTAAAGTTCCATTTACTAGGCTAAAATAAAATTCAATGCAAATTATTCGTCAGGCATTAAAAAATGATGCAGTGGCTGTTGCACCTTTAATTGTGCAAGCTATGGGTGATTTAGCTTGTAGTTTCGTGGGAAGTAAGAATGCTGTAGATGCAATTCCACTATTCGAAACTCTTTTTCAACATTCAGAAAATCAATATAGCCATGATAATACTTTGGTTTTTGAAGAAAATGGTGTTGTGTTAGGATCTATTACAGCATATAATGGGGATGATTTGTATGAATACCGAAACAAACTTCTACATTTTATTAAGCAGGAATATAATATCTCTGATTTATATTTAGAAGATGAAACAAAAGGTGGAGAGTTATATATAGATACTTTAAGTGTTTCTCCACTAGCACAAGGAAAAGGAGTGGGAACACGGCTATTAAAAGCAATGATTCAGAAAGCCAAGTCTGAAAATCATACTCAAGTAGGCTTGTTAGTAGATATAGAAAATACACATGCCAAAAGACTATATTTACGGCTTGGTTTTAAAGTAGTTGGCAATGTAAGATTAGACAAAAATGCATTTGAACATATGCAACTCCTATTGTAATTTGACAATAGGAATTCCAATATCAGCCCAAATTTTCTCAAACTCATCTACCTGTTCTTCGTCACCTATTATAGTTACTAGTTCTCGTACACGTCTATCATGAAGCACTATGCGATAGCGATATCGGTTTGCTAGTATCTTACATTCTACATGGAGAATACTGTCTACTTCATACGTGTTTTTAATGGTTCGTTTAGTAATAAAAAACCATAGTAAAACAATACTCACCATGGCTAATATAATCCATATATACGACCAGTTAGTAAATTGATCTCTAACGATATCGGTTACTAAATGTATGGTAGCATTTACAAGATTTACAACAAGCATTATATAGATGAGCTGAAAATTCTGTCGTATAGAATCTTCTATATTTATTGTTTTATTTTTTGAATTATATTCTATTTGCATACGTCAAGAAATATGGATGCAAGTTACATAAAATCAAGTAGACAAAGCTATGGGATAACGTAGTTTTAGATTGTTATTTTATTTTTTTAACTTGAATTAAAAACCAAATTAATGGACCACCTAAACAAATAATCGTCAGAATTCCTATGGGAATGTTTTTTCCAAATTCCCACTGTAACCCATAAGAAAGTATTTGGATTGTTATAGATGAAAACAATAGGCTTAAGCCTAGATTTAGCCACCGCTTCATTCTAGTAGTTATGGTATAATGTGATTTGTAATTATTTTCATTTAATGATTTAGGATAATTAAATGTATGGGGTATTTTATTTAAATAAAACATCCCTATAATTAAAAATAACTGGGTAATTAAAAGTCCAAATATACTTTTCTTACTTGCAAAATTGTCGGGAACACCGCTAAGAGAGAAGTGAATTGGGATCTTATCCGTTAAATGATTATAAAGATAAATTACAATGCTCCAAGTACCGATAAGTATAGCGAAAGTTAAAATCTCTATGCCTATATCCAATCTGTTTTTAGGAACGTTATATTTAGGATTCTCATCCATTTTACTGTAATGTAAATTCTTGATTTTTTAAACAGATTTGTACTTTTCTGCCAAATGGTAATGCAAGATTGTTGCTTATATGTCCAGCAGGGAAATCAAATACCAGAGGGATTTCTTTGTCTTGTATATATTGCGAAATAATTTGTTGCGCATTATAACCAAAAGGAATGGCATTATCGTTCATCTCTGTCATACCTCCCACAAGCAAAGCTTTTATGGAATCGAAGTAGCCGTTTCTTTTAAGATTTTGCATCATTCTATCTACATGATACAAATATTCGTCTAGATCTTCTATAAAT
>JAJYTI010000226.1 GCA_021793135.1 Bacteroidota bacterium | reverse complement strand
GGCTAAAGAAGAAGTCATTCAAGATATCAATGATATAGAACTCCTTTCAGAACCAAATTATACCATTTGGTTACACAGCTATGCCATGGACGACATCATTACTATAAAAACAATTATCAACAATAATACACTGGATGATTTTCTTAATAAAATAATTTTTAATGAAGTAGAAAATAACCGAGTGATTGATTTAGATGGAGTCGTTTTCCTAAATCTGCATATTTTTTCAGATTATAGAAATCTGGAAACCGAAACTCTTCAATTTATTGTATCTCCCAATTTTGTATGGTGCATACAGAATTCTGATAAGGAATATTTTGAAAATATCAAAACCCGTCTTTTAAAAAAATCAGGCTTAGCATTTCGTAAAAAAGCAGATTATCTATTAGGGCTGATGGTAGAAAATATCATTGATAGTTATAATGAAGTACTAGAAGTCCAAACTCAAAATACTATCTATCATACCAGCAGTATTGACATACGCCCCACCCCAAGTTTTATGCAAGAAGTAGAGGATTTTAAACAAAAGCTTTTTATAATTAAAAAATCCGCTTTAAGCTTACGTGATAGTATAAGTAAAATTGAAAATACAGAAAGTATTGAAATCGAAGAAAAATATTTTAACGAGCTTAAAGAGCAGGTCAACAATGTTTTGAATGATATAGATTTCCATATGCACACTCTAGAGAGTAAAATAAACTTATTATTCAGTATTCAAGGGCATCGACTTAATGAAATCATGAAGACCCTTACCATTTTTTCTGTGATTTTTATACCCCTTACTTTTATTGCTGGTGTGTATGGGATGAACTTTATAAATATGCCTGAACTAGAATGGAAAAATGGTTACTACTATAGTTTAGGTTTAATGATATTTATAGTTTTTATTCTTATTATTTTTATTAAGAAGAGATTCCAATAAAAATGCCCAAGTAGTTGAACTACTTGGGCATTTTTGTTTTTGAATTAAAATAATTAAATTAAATCAGTTTTATTCTCCCATCATTTTTTGCTGTAATTTACCTTGCAGTTCTTGATCAGTACTAATAGCATTAGCTATTTTTTCGTATTGCTCCATAGTCCATCCATGTGTTTTGATAACACTCTCCATCTTCACTTCAAAATCTCCTTGGATTTTTTCAATATTTTGGTGAATTTTCTTGTGTTTAGCCAATTCATCAGCAGTAGGCTCTACTCCGTCATGTTCTTGATTGTTTACAGAAGCTTCAACTTGAGAAAAACGTTCCATATCGAACCCCTCTTCTTCTATAGAAGCAAAAATGCTATTTTGTGCTTGTTGATTCTCGGTCAACATTGCTTTATACACTTCGGCAAAAGTATCCAAATCCGAATCCGATACTTTGTCCTGTGCAAAAAGCGAAACACTGGCTATTAAACAAAAAGACAATAATAGTTTTTTAATAACTGGAAATTTCATAATAAATTTTTCTGTTGTAATTATTAATTGTGTAATAATACGGAGAATTTTACAACTTCCAACAAACAACTCCTTTTAATTCCTTGAATTAAAGACAAAATTAACGTGTAAGCATACAGCAAGAGCTAGATACTAAATTTTAGTTAAACTTATACTAGTCTAAAAAATCTTTCTCAATTTAATCTTGAATTAAGACAAATTCTAAGTTTGTATTTTTCAATAACTCAAGTTTCGCACCCCTTATTCACAGGGCTTAAGACGATAATATATAGCATGAAAACCAAGGGAAACCCTTGGTTTTACTGTATCTTTAAGTTACCAGACAAAAAGTACAAAACATGCTACAACACGAAGATATTACTAAAGTTCAAGAATTAGAAGGAAAGTTTGATAAGGTTTGGATCAGTTCAGAATATTTACAAGCACATTTAAATATTTTAGGTTTCAATAAAATAAAAAGACAGTTCAGTTGGTGCAAACAGGCAGGTTATTCCTTTGAGAGTTTAATTGCTACGCTTTTGATTTTACCACTTATTGGCGTCCACTCCATTTATGAACTTACAACTAGTAAAGACACGGGAGTAAGCAAGCGTGGGAAAGATTCGTACTATCGAATTTTAGCAAATCAAAAGATCAATTGGAGGGCTTTTCTGGCACAGTTTGTAAAGCAATATTTATTAAAAGACGAACTATTTACACCAGCAACTGATGCTACAAGATGCTTGATTTTTGATGACACCGATCTTTCTAAAACAGGAAAGACCATGGAAGGTATTTCCAAGATTTATAACCACGTATCAAAAACCTATTATCTAGGTTTCAAGCTACTTGTAGCAGGATATTGGAACGGGAGTGTTTTTATTCCTGTTGATTTTAGTCTGCATCGTGAAAGTAAAAATTCAAAATTAAAATATGGCTTAACAGCAAAGCAACGAAAGGCTCAAAAAAAGACACCAAGATGTAGTAAAACAGTTGCAGCAAAGCGATACATGGAGCTTAACAAAAAGAAGACAGACCTTTTAGTTCAAATGTTTTCTAGGGTTGTAAAGCGAAAAATACCAGTAGATTACATTTTAATGGACACTTGGTTTACGAGTGTAAGCCTGCTAAAAAAGTTACGAGGAATTTGTGGAAAAACGCATATTATTGGGATGTATAAATACAATAGTAAAATTGATTTCGGATTGGACGTCAAAACCATATCCCAACTCAAGAAACAGAAAATAAAACCTAAGCGATGTCGTAAATTTAATTACTACTATCATCACTACATAGCTGAAATTGATGGACTTAAAGTTGCTGTATTTATTTCAAAACGTGGTAGGAACGGCAAATGGCACACGTTAATAACAACAGACACAAAATTAAAATTCGTCAAGGCAATTGAAATATATAGTATTCGCTGGTCCATTGAAGTCTTTTTTAAAGAGGCTAAGCAACTCTTTGGGCTTGGGAAATGTCAGTCTACCAACTTTGATGTCCAGATCGCACAAATAACACTTACCATGACCCAGTACTTGCTCACAAGTATTCGATACAGGATGGAGGCTTATGAAACCATAGGTGGCTTGTTTAAGGATTTAAAACAGGATTATGTTGAATATAAGCTGAATATCAGGATATTAGCAGTTGTTTGCCTAATAATGGATGTTTTGGAGAAACTCGTAGAATCAATTGATATTGAGCAAATTACCTCCAAAATAATAGCAAATATTGAAGATTTTGGATTTATGGTAAATACACATAAGTTTAAATATCAGGACGTTACGTGAAATTGATTTGGTGCGAAACTTGAGATACTAAAATACTTAATTAAATATTAAGAGTAAGAATTTCTTTAAATAATTCAATTAACTTATCTATGGTTAATGTA
>JAJYTI010000023.1 GCA_021793135.1 Bacteroidota bacterium | reverse complement strand
TATATATTTGAGCAGTTTTATCGGAAAAACCTAGAAGCAGAGGGAAACGAAGAGTTTTTAAAACAATATAAAGGTTTCAAAAATAGGAAGCTTGAGTTCTAGAATAGAATAAACTTCCGTTCCCGCATTCTATCGTAAAAAACAAATATAATATGCTTTATTAGGCAGCATATTTTTTAGTGTTTACATAGGGTTGTTGTCTGTTTATTACAGCAAACACTCTCGCCAAGAGTTTGTTTCTAATATTGTTCAGAACCAGCATCTTGTTTTTTCCTTCACTTACTTTTTTCTCAAAGTACAATTTCATCTCATAATCATACTTATTGGCACTCAGGGCACACATATTCAGTAGGCTTTTCAGTTTCTTGTCTGCCAAGTTATTCACTTTAGCCCTGCCATTGATACTGCTACCCGATTGATACGGGAACGGTGCTACTCCGGCATAGCATGCCAACTGCCTTGCGTCTTTAAAGGCCGTGAAATTTTTTGTTGTAATGAGCAGGTATATGGCTGTTTGTTTACCTATTCCAGGCACACTTGTTATAAGGTCAAAGTTCTTCTCAATCGTGGGATTGTCCTTGATGATGGCAATCAAACGCTCCTCTATTTTCTTCAGATTGGCACTGAGGCTTTTTAAAATGCTTTTGGTTGATCTCAACACGTCCTTTTGTATCTCTTTGGGCAAGAAATCTTGGTTTTCAAACTCTTTTTCGAACCGTGCTATGGACTTGATTATTTTCTCTCTATGGGTGTAAAGTAGTCTCATTTCTGCAATGTGGTTCTCCATACCCTCCGAGAGCTTGATCTTAAACCTATGGCTCAATAAGTATTGGGCAATTTGTAGGGCATCTATCTTGTCGCTCTTGCCCCTGCTTATACCTTTGGATCTACTGATCTCAAGTGATGGCAGTTGACAGTATTCTACACCCATTTTGTGCAATACAAGGGCAATAGGCACGCTATATACTCCCGTATTCTCAAAACCAACAATAATTGTTCTGTTTTGATCCTTGAGTATCTTTTTAAAATAACGTTGGATTTCTGAAGCATTATTCTTGATGACAGAATGCTTTAGGACCAGAGAGTTATCTTGGTCTATTCCAGTGATGTCCAGCTTTGATTTTGAGACATCAACCCCAATGAACAAATCATAATTTTTCATAACTTTGGTTTTAGTCAATAAATATGTTGAATTTCTTTAAAGCCTTTATTAGATCTTACTATCTATCATTCTATTTGAAGCTATTCAACAAGTTAAGAGAAAGTAGAGGACTAATGCGGGAGATAAGTCGAAGCACTTAGCACGAGTCATAGTTCACCTCTACTTCTCTTTTTAAAGGTAATATTTTATCAATAATTGATAGAATACAAAGTAAAGGCGCGAGTCCTCTCACATGGTATTTTAGTATTCCAAAGCAACATACCACTGTTCTTAAAATATCATATCTTTATTATTATAAATCGAAACTATAAGTTTTACAAAAGGTACGCGATGCAATCGCGCATCAGAGAGGGGAAAAGTTACAGTAAAACAATTGTTTAAGTCAATTCAAAAAGTAAATAATAAATGAAAAGAAGTTCAATAGTATTTCTATTTGCATTTGTAACAATAGTAGTTTTAGCGACTGTTTATTTATCTATTAGTAGAACTAAATTAGAAAAACAAATGGCAATAGATTTTACGGTAGAAAGAATTGAAATAACTCCTACTTTGAGAGCGGTGTTGTATGATAAGAGTGGGAATAAATTGAGATTGCAAAGATTTGTTTTTTTTGAGAGACACGGAATTCAACCAAATGATATTATAGTGAAAGAAGCAGGTGCAGAAGTTCTTAAAGTTTATAGAATAGATAGTTTAGGAAACAAGACTGTTCATTTGCAGATGAATATAGATTAAAAATAAAAGATTCCCACAGAACCCTCGCTACCTTGCGAAATTATAGATTCTCCGCCTTGGCGGAAATCCTCTCGCATGGTATTTTAGTATTTCAAGGCAATAAACTACTGTTCTAAAAAAACTTATCTTTATTATTGTAAGAAGAAATTATAATCTTCGTGAAAGGTACGCGATGCAATCGCGCAGCATTGGGAGTTAATCAACAAAACATAGTTTCAGAAAGACAAGAACTCATAAAGTCATTTGAATCGAGATCTATGGGAATTTCAAGGAAAAAGACTTTCTCTACTAGGCCTGCAGTAACTATTCCTCAAATAGGACAAAAACTTAATTAAGATGAATCAGAAAATAAATATTAAATTCAATTTTCTTTATTTTTTTTCATTCTGTACCTTTAGCGGTTTGTTGGAAAAACCTATAGGTAGCTTTTTTGCTATTTTGGCCTTAATTTCAATTATGGCATACTATATCATTCAGGTTGTTAACCAGAAAAACAAGGAAACTACCATAATGATTTTCTTTATTTATATTTATCTTTTTATTTTACTGTCACCTAGGTTTACGTCTCTTATTAATACAATTATCTTAATCGTACTTTTACTCATTTATATTACTGAAGAGATTTTATCTTTTATTTTATATAAGAAAAAATACTTGATTTTTACTGTGTATTTTTATTCAGCTTTTTTGTTGTATTCCATAATTATCCTTTACTTCAAAGAGATGCTTCCAATGCTGAACGTTTTCGATAAAAGTAGTCTTGTTGGTCCCTACGAAAACCTTATATTAAGTTTATTATTATACTTGTTTTTACCCTTTGGATTAAGATATATACTATTGAAAAAATTGGCCTTAACAGAAAGAGTGGTATGAAATCCCCCAGCTCCCGCGCGAAATCGTTGATTTGCTGAAAGCAATCCTCTCGCGTAGTATATCAGTATTTCTAACTAACCTACTACTGATCTAAAAAAATCTTATCTTTATTTCTATAAATAGGGCTTTTAAGCTTTGTGAAGGTATGTAATACTATCGCTCATCAGTGAGATAATTGTTTTGCGAGGTATTGAAAACAAAAACCTCTTAGGCTATCGCCCAAGAGGTTTTAAATTTTATATAATGAAGTGATTTTATTGTTGTTGCTTCAAGATGCTTACATCACCACCAAAAACGTTTCCTTCACCATAAGGGGAGCCTTGTCCGTCCCACTTTTCCCATTTTTTAAGTTCGATATAAAGTGGACTTGAAGAAAGCTCTTTAGCTTCTAGACGAATTGCCTCTGCTTTAAATCGTGCGGAGACTACTTGTGCAGAGTCTCCTCGAGCTTGCTCAATTCGAGCATCGGCTAAGTATTTTTGTTCTAAAGCCTTTTGTTCTGCTGTTAGGTTACGTTGTTTTTGTGTTTCCTTTTCTTTAATCTGCGTAGCAATTTTTTCAGGAAGAACTACATCAATGATTTTTACATAGTTAAGATTTAGGAAGTTTCCTTCAAAATTAGAGCGAATTTTGTCTTCCATTTCTTTTTCTAATTCTTCTCTTTTGGTAGAGAATACTTCTTCGTAAGTATAACGGCCAATGATATCTTTAAATGCTCCTCTCGATATCTCATCGACAAATTTTTTATATTCTTCTCTATACTCTAAATGAAGTAAAGCTACCTGCTCTGGAATGATATTATAGTTTACAGATACTGATAAATCGATATCCATACCATTCTTATCTAGGAATTTTTGTTCATATTCATTTGATTTTCTAAATACTTCATAAGAAAACATTTTATTCCAAGGTAGCATAAAATAAGTTCCTTGGGAATAAATCTTATCTACGTCTATACTTTCACTAGCGAAAGGCTTATACATAAATCCGCGTTCTCCAGGACGTATGGTAGTCCATGAGTTTAATAAGATAATAACTGCAAAAACGGCCAAAGCAGCTCCAATTCCAATTTTTAATTGCCCTTTTTTATCGGTTGTTTTAAATTCCATAGGATAAGAGTGTTAGTGTTTGCGATTATTTATTCTAAAATAATCGACGGTGAGATAAATAAAATATAATAAAACCACCAGTCCAAATATTTTGATAATCGGTGGACTTAGAAATAAGTACTTAAAGTATATAAATACCAAGCCCAAATCTAAGGTTAAAAGTATGATGAAAATAAACGTCTTTTTGGAATTCATAATAATTCTATATCCGTTACTTTTCAATTCAATAACTACCTCATAATAAGGTGAAATATGAATGGATTAGTATAGGTGTATTTCTTGTATTGTTTTTAAAATAAAATTTGCTTCAATTATAGTGAATAAAATTGAAATTTGGATGAAAAAATAGAGCTATTAAAGCATTCTTATATGGATGTTTTTAAAAATGGAATACTTTAAATGAAAAAGATAAGAGTTTTATAAATTGTTTGGATGCAATTCTTCTAAAGCAGAATTATAATCGTATTGCAAATCGGGATGTAATTTTTCTATTTTCTTACAAACCAATTTGTATTCTCTTTGATATAGATTATTAAGAATTTTTTGTTTATGTAATGGTGGTTGATAGTCTTTAAACTTCTCTAAAAAATAAAGCGTTAAGTGCACTTCTACTTCAGGATCTTTTGCTATTCGTACGTATTTTTTAATGTGTCTATTTATTTTTTGTACACCCTTCTTTAAATAGTGATAGCTATCTGCATTTAAACCTTTAAACTCTTTATCTACGTGTGTTTCAATTTCCGTTAGATATAAATCTTTGTTATTTCTATAAAATAACTCGTACGTAAGCAGTTCTTTATTTTCTGCTTTGAATCTGGCAAGTTGTAGACAGAAATCTACTAACTCTTGTTTCTCGGCATAAACAAGTTCTTCTCGGAGCTTTTTTAAGCTTTTAGCTTTCATTCTCTACCTCTTTAAGTAATTTATAGAGTAGGTGAGTAGGTAATCCCATTACATTGTAAAAAGATCCTTCCATTTTTTCTACACCTATCATCCCAATCCATTCTTGAATACCATAAGCTCCTGCTTTATCCATAGGTTTGTAATTCTCTACATAATAAGTTAATTCCTCTTCGGTAAAGTTTTTAAACCAAACTTTGGTAGTACATGTGTCTAATTTCTGAAACTGTTGTCCTGTGATACATATCGAGCTAATGGTCTCATGCTTTTTACCCGATAAATCGCGAAGCATAGCGATTGCTTCTTTTTTAGATTTAGGTTTTCCTAATGCTTTTTTGCCATCCCAAACAATCGTATCGCTAGTAATGAGAATTTCATTGGGACTTATTTCAAAAGCACTTGCTTTCTTCTTTGCAATATATTCTGTTATGAATCCAGCTTTTAAATTGCTTGGATAGGACTCATCTACTTCTTTTATTTTAATCGTATGAGGAATGCTAAGGTCTTTTAAAAACTGTTGTCGTCTTGGAGATTTGGATGCTAAAATAATATTGTATTGAGATAGAAGGCGTTGAAACATGTGATTAATTTAGAAGTAATAAAGGAGTATGATACTTATAATTCCTGTAGTGTATACAATTTTCAGAATGTTTTGTAATATATTTAATTGATTCAACATTTTTTCTTTTTTTAAATATATCAATTGAATGATAAAGTAGATAAAAGGAGCAACAACTGCAAATACAAAATATGCAAGCAGTTTACCATTATCTACAAAGTTATAAATGCTATATAGCAATACAATAAATATAATGACGGAAGAAATTAAAGCAATTTTTTTAGTAGTATCGAATCCTAACTGATAAGCCATTGTTCGAACTCTTATTTTTCTATCTCCAGGTAAGGTTCGTAAGTTTGCAATGATGCTATTTATGTAAGTAAAAGCAAATCCAAATCCAGCATACAGAAGCAGAGTTTTAAAGATGCTTGCTTGATGCAACTGATTAGCTTCTGTAATAGCGGGCATTAAATCCAAAATAGCAGGGATACAGAAAACCATAAACCCAAGGGTGGCTAAGATAAAATTGCCCAATGCTCCGGTGTTTTTTAAACTTGTGGCGTATAGATAGGGGATAGCTGCAAGAGCAATAAATAACATTCCGTAGCTTGTGTATCCTATGCTATAACAAACATACATGCCCAATATAATACCGATAGAGGTGAATAGAATATAAATATTCGTTGCTTGTTTTACCGATATTCTTTCTTGTACCAAAGGTTTATTTGGAAAGTTTATTTTGTCTGGTTGAATCGAATGAATATCATTGATTAAATAACCACCAGAAGCTATAAATAACAATGAAAATACAAGTAGGAAATAACTGCTAATATCTAATGTCGTAGCTGCATTTGTACTTTCGAATAGTGATATTTTAATTAAAATTAAAGCTCCAAAAATATAATTTGGTGCTTTTAATAAGTCGTAGTATGCTTTTAGGCGTTCCATATTAATGGTTTTGTGCATTAGCATGTGTAACTGTCCATTTACCATGCACCTTCATTACTTGCTCTATAATGTCTCTAACTGCACCATTTCCTCCTTTTTTATGTGATATGTATTTTGAGATAGATTTTATTTCTTGTACAGCATCTTGCGGACAACATGGCATTCCTACCATTTGCATCACTTCATAATCTGGAACATCATCACCCATATAAACGATTTGTTCTGATTCTATGTTTTTAGCACTCATATATTCTTTTAGTATATCTTGTTTTTGTCCTACTCCTAAATATATATCTTTAATCCCAAGTCCCTCTAGGCGTTTACGAACTCCTTCATTCTTACCTCCAGAAATAATACACATATTATATCCTTCGTCCATTGCAGTTTTTAGTGCATAGCCATCTTTCACATTCATTACACGTTCTAGTTCTCCATTTGTGCGAACATATAATTTCCCATCGGTTAGAACTCCATCTACATCAAAGATAAATGTGGTGATTTTATGTAGATATTCTTTATAGCTTTTCTCTTCCATACTGTTGTAAAATTGCGTTTGTTAATGTTTTATATAGTTCTCTTTGCTCTACTTTTTGTAGCTGATTTATATGTTTTTCTATCGTTACTTTGTCTCCACGTTTTGCTGGGCCTGTTTGTAGAGTTTTCGGTGAATTATTTAAAGCACTTTGTACGGTTTTGTTTATTAATGGATGAAGAAGCGAAAAATCCATTTGGTTTTCTTCCATGATTTCTTCTCCTATTTGGAATATATAATTCACAAAATTGTTTACAAAAACCGCAGCAACATGTATTGCCGATCGTTGTGTAGAGCTTATTTTATGTACGCTTTCGCTGATTGCATTGCCTAGTTCTAACAAAAGTTCTTCATCCTTAGAATTCGTAGCTTCCACACAGATGGGAATCTCTTTAAAATCGACATCTGTATTTTTTATAAAAGTCTGTAACGGATAAAAAACTCCGATTCTGTTCTTGTTATCCAAAACATCCATAGCAATTCCACCAGAACAATGTACTGTTAGCCGATTAGTGAATGGTAACTTATCTGATAAAGCACCAATTGCACTATCGGAAACACAGATGAAATAAATATCGGCTTCCTCCAACTCTGTTAAGTCATTGGTAACCTTGGTGTTTGAAGTAACAAAATCAATATGCGTCAAATTGCGATTATAAACTTGTGTAAATTGGAGTATATCGCTTTGAGCAAATGCGAGATAAAGATGACTAGCGACATTTCCAGCACCTATAAGTACAGCGTTTATCATAGCAACAAACTTACTAATTAATTCTCTTTTCTAGATAGAGAATAAGATAGGAAAGTATGGCTAGTTTAATGAAGAATATTTCTTGAGAAATTGAATTAAGAAAGAACTTAGTTTTTAGCCTCTCCAATTCGTTTTTGTTCTTCTTTTTTATGTGCTAATTTCACATCGGTAAGATGTCGAATTACTTCTGCTGCTGCATGCAATCCAAATAGTGCAGGAATGTAGCTTGTTGTCCCGTAATAGGAGCGTTTATAGTCGCTACCATCGGTCATAGCCAAAGAATTTTTGTCTTGAATCTCGGCAGAGAATACTGCACGAACACGCTCAAAGGAGACACCTCTTCTTTTTAGACGTTTTTTTATTTGTTGTGCGAGTTTACAGTGATAGGTTCGGTGAAGTCGTGTAACCTTTACCATAGAAGGATCTTTTTTGCCACCGGCACCAAAACAAGAAATAATTTTTATGCGTAATCGCATTGCTGCGATAATCCATTCTATTTTTGGAGAAACAGAATCGATACAATCTATTATGTAGTCTGGTTGATATTCTTTTAAAATTTCCCAAACACGTTCTGGTTCAACAAACTCAGTTAAAATATTCAAGTTTAAATCGGGATTAATATCTATAAGCTTATCGGCTAATACTTTGCTCTTGTGTTTACCAATGGTAGAATCCATAGCCATGAGCTGTCGATTTTTATTGGTAATATCAAACACATCTCCATCGATTATAGTCATCGTACCCACGCCTGCACGCGCAATAAACTCTGCTGCAAAAGAACCTACGCCACCTAATCCGACGATTAATACATGCGACTCGTGTAGCCAATCTATTGCTTCTTTACCAAATATTAATTCGGATCGTTCTAACCACATAATTTGTTATTTTTTTCGAGCGCAAAGTTCCTATTTTATTTTTAAATAGGAAGTGGAGAATAAAAAATTATGAAATATATCTGTCTTTACCAGCCATAAGTCCTGTGATAAGTAGAACTATAGAAAGGAATAATAAAAAGAGGAATGACAATGTCCAAGAACTATATAAGTCAAATATAGCACCAAATATAGGTGGTCCAGTTGCAGCTATTAAATAACCTATAGATTGTGCCATTCCAGAGAGCTTAGCGGCTTGCAAAGTGCTTTGTGTGCGCAATACAAAAAATAACATACATAGAGTAAAGGCTAATCCGCTTCCAATCCCCAATAAAATACACCATGTCAGAATAAACTGTGTTTTAAAAATTAAAAAACCAGTAATCCCTAGAATAGTCGATATACCTGTTATACCACTTAATAGTACCTGATTTCTCATCCGAGTGGCAATAATTGAACCTATAAAAGTCACAGGTAATTGTGCAAATTGGATATAAGATGGAATCCAACCAGCAGCTTCTGCAGGCAACCCCCAGTCTTGTGTAACTTTTGGTAGCCAAGCTGAGTAACAATAAAATAGTAAAGACTGTAAACCCATGAAAATAGTTATCGCCCAAGCTATTTTTGATTTATATAGATTTATTTTAAGCTTCTCAGATTTAGCTTGCTCTGCATCCTGTTTACTTTTTTTATTTTTCAATTGTGGTAGCCACAGCATGGCACCTATAATTGCTAGAATTATCCATATTCCTATAGAAGCTTGCCATCCTATGTTGGTCCATTTACCAATTTTTATACTGAATCCTCCAGCCAAAGCAGCACTTAGTATCATTGCTACGGTATATATTCCCATAATAGAACCAATACTTTTTGGAAAGTTTACTTTGATAAATGCAGGCATTAAAACGTTACCAAATGTGATAGCAATTCCTATCAAAATAGAACCAATATATAACGTGCTAATTACACCTAAAGATCGTACTCCAAGTCCGATTCCTAAAATTATTAATGACAATAGTAATATGAGTTCCATGCCGTAACGTTCCGAAATTTTTGGTACCAATCCAGACATAATTCCAAAAGCGAGTAGGGGAATAGTGGTGATTAAACCTGCAGCAGTTTTAGAAAGCGATAAATATTCGCTTATTTCTCCAATTACTGGTCCTACGGATGTAATAGGAGCTCTAAGGTTTGCTGCAAAAAATATAATTCCAAGAACTATAATAATGTTTATAGCTCTTAAACTTGATGTATGATTCTTATTTGACATTTAAAAAAATGAAGTTCAGTTTCTAAAGTGCAAAGATACTTAGACATAATGGTATGCAGCTCTTTTTATGACTATTACCTAATTGCTGTTCTTTTATTGTGGAAAGTAAAAATCTTGTTGTTTTAATAGATTATAGATGTTTTGTATTTATCGTTTGTTGATTTATTGTTTTAAAACAATAATGAATAGTGTTTAAAATTAATCTTTAAGTGGAGATTTATTCAAAGGCTGTTTTCGAAAATAAGTTTTTATACCTCTAGCGGTATAAAAAATGCTATTAGCGATACTTTTGTCTTTAAAGTAAAAATATTGATTTTATTGTCTTGAGTAAGATGATGATAATCAGTAGTTTTTGTAGAGTAGTAAAGGGTTTGAACTATAGACTCCTGAGCGCTTTTGTTAACACAATAATGTAGTTAGAATGGTTTGGATTGCCTAAATTTGCACAAAATATTTTAGCATGCTAAAGAAAATAACCAATATACTTTTCTCGACTCGTTTAATGGCAGTGCTTTTTATAGCATTTGCAATAGCCATGGCAACCGGAACATTCCTTGATGCTGGCGGCGAAGATTCACCAACTCCGTACTCAAGAGAACTTATTTATAACGCATGGTGGTTTGAATTAATTATGGTGCTGTTTGCTATCAACTTTTTAGGAAACATAAAGCGCTATCAATTACATAAACGTAAAAATTGGGCTACCTTGATATTGCACTTAGCCTTTTTACTTATTTTCATTGGTGCATTTATAACTAGATATATAAGTTACGAAGGTGTTATGCATATCCGTGAAGGCGAATCTTCCGATATGATTGTTTCGGATGATACGTATCTCAAAATTTATATCGATGGAGATTATGAAGTAGATGGTGTGGCGCAAAGACGTGTTGTCCCTAAGAAAAAAGTACGTTTTGATGAGCGACTTAATAATAAATTCACTGTTAAGTCCGATTATTTAGGTCAAGAAGTAGAGATTAAATATGTTGACTATTTTCAAAATGCGAAACATGGTATCATACCTAATGACGATGGTGAGGAATATTTAGAAATTGTTGAAAGTAGTGAAGGTACAAGAGAGAGCCATTACTTGAAAAATGGAGGAGTAACTAGTATTAATGGTCTTCTTTTCTCCTTGAATAATGAAACTGATAGTGCCATTAATATTTACTATGATAAAGAAACCGATAAATATACTCTAGATTCTCCTTATGGAGGAACGGTAATGACTATGGCTACTCAAGAAACCGAAGATGTATATGCATTTGAAACTCAAGAGTTGAAGCTTAGATCACTATACGATTTAGCAGGAATGTCTTTTGTTCTTCCACAACCTTTGATAAAAGGAGATTTAGCAATAATTCGTGCTGAAGGGGAAGATATACCCAGCTCTAAAGAAGGATTAGTAGTAGATGTAAGTACCAATGGCGAAACCAAAAGAATGTATATGTTGGGTGGGCGTGGTTTTGCACCTAATCCATCTAGCATAGACGTTGGAGGTCTAACAGTACATATGAGCTATTCTTCTAAAGTATATCGAACACCATTCCAAGTAGAGTTAAGAGAGTTTATAGCAGATAAATATCCAGGAACAGAAAGAGCTTTTAAGTCGTTTCAAAGTGATGTAACCATATATGACGATCGTAATGATGAGCCTTTTGACTATGAAATATACATGAATCACGTATTAAATTATGATGGATATCGTTTTTTCCAATCGAGTTTTGATCCTGATGAGAAGGGAACCATATTATCTGTAAACCACGACTTTTGGGGTACATGGATAACATATATTGGCTATGGTTTGTTATACCTAGGATTGTTAGCGATACTATTTGACAAAAATTCACGATTTGGCACATTAAGAAAACGATTGAAAAAATTGCAAAATAAAAAAGCAAGAATACTTACTCTGTTCTTATTGCTTATTGCACCATTTGGTTTTGCACAAGCACAAAATGAACATACACACGATCATGATCACGAACATGATCATACACATGAAAATGTAGAAGAAACATCACAGATTGAAGAAGAGCATGAACAACATGAACTTGTAAAATTAAAAGAAGAGTTTGTCGACTCTATAATTACTTCCTCAGCTGTTAGTAAGCAACATGCCAACAAATTTGCCCATCTCATTATACAAGATGAAGGGCGAATGAAGCCTATCAATACGTTTGCTAGTGAGTTGCTACGTAGAGTAAGTCATAGAAATGATTATCATGGGTTAGACCCTAACCAAGTGTTTATTTCTATGAGCGAACAACCTAGAATATGGATACATGCACCATTGATTTATCTACCTAGAGGAAACGATAGTATTCGAAAAATAATCGGCGTTGACAAATCGGTGAAAAGAGTAGCTTTGATGGACTTTTTTGACTCTAGAGGAAATAATAAACTAGGTGGAGTATTAGAAAAAGCCTCAGCAAAAGCTAATCCATCGCAAATCGAAAAAGACTTTTTAAAAGTCTATGAAAGCCAATGGTTGTTAAATCAAGCATTAAGTGGGGGAATTCTAAAAATATTTCCAGAACCACAAAGTGAGAATAATAAATGGATTTCTAGGGAAGAACTAAACGAAAGTAATTTCCAAGGTCAAGATTCATTATTTGTTAAAAATGTAATGCCTCTATACTATCATAGTATTGCAGAAGCTAGAAAAGACGGAGACTATACGCAAGCCGAACAATTATTAGAAGGAATTCATAAATTCCAACAACGCTTTGGAGATGAGGTAATGCCATCAGATAAGAAAATTGAGATGGAAGTAGTGTATAACAAGCTAGACATCTTCAATAAATCTTTCAGATACTTCTTGTTACTAGGAATAGTGATGTTTATTTTGGTAATCGCTCAGATTTTTAAAGATAACAAGCCGATTCGTACTAGTTTAAAAATTCTAACTATTTTAAATTGGGTATTACTAATTGCTTTGACCATAGGTTTATTGGTTCGCTGGTATGTTAGCGGTCACGCACCAATGAGTGATGCTTACGAATCTGTAGTTTATGTAGCATGGGCCACCATTTTATTTGGGCTCATTATGGGTAGAAAAAGTTATCTAACCATTGCCTCTACAGCATTTGTTGGAGCGATAGTATTATGGTCTGCACACTTAAATTGGATGGATCCCGCAATCGGTACATTAGATCCAGTATTAGATAGTTACTGGTTATTGATTCACGTATCGATTATTGTGATGAGTTATGGTCCGTTTACACTAGGATTTATTCTTGGTGCAGTTGCTATGGTTCTTACTATCTTAACCAATGATAAGAACAAACAAAAAATGAATTTGCATATTCAAGAACTAACTACTATTAATGAGATGGCGCTCACCGTTGGATTGGTGCTTCTTACTATTGGTAACTTCTTGGGTGGTCAGTGGGCTAACGAAAGTTGGGGACGCTATTGGGGCTGGGACCCGAAAGAAACATGGGCGTTGATTAGTATCATGGTTTACGCATTTGTTATCCATGCTCGCTTAGTTCCAGGATTACGTGGTAGATGGACATTTAATATGTTGTCTATATTTGCTTATAGCTCTATTATGATGACGTATTTTGGAGTAAACTTCTATCTCGCAGGATTACACTCTTACGCTAGCGGAGATGTGGCCGTAACACCATCATTTGTATGGTATATTACGATAAGCTTTGTAATTTTATGTGCTATAGCATTTTTTAGAAACAAAAAATTCTTTGTAAAAAAATAATTCGTTTAGAGAATTATATCAAATAAAAAAAATCGGTAGGAACTGAACAATTCCTACCGATTTTTTTATTTCTTCTATTTAGTAAGAAGTTAGTAAAAATAATTTATTTAATTTAATAAAACATTAATTAGTAATAACATTATTTTTTAATTAAAAACTAGATATATTTCGTAGTTTACTACTTAATAATTTTAAAAAAATAAATTATGGCAATTGTTAAGGTAATAGAAGTGATAGCTTCTTCAGAGAAAAGTTTTGATGATGCAGTGCGCGTAGCATTAGATGAGGCATCAAAAACAGTAAAAAACATAGATTCTATTTATGTGAAAGATTTTAAAGCGCATGTAAAAGATAGTAAGATAATATCTTATGGCGTTATCTGTAAAGTTTCTTTTAGAGTTTCATAAAAACTTATTATACATATCATTTTATAAACGACAGGTTATAGCCTGTCGTTTTTTATTCTTAAAACTTAAGAATCTTTTTTTAGTTTTATTTAACAATGTATATTTACATAAACTAAATTTAAACTTGCTTTCTTCTTGTTAAAATAGAGCTATGTTTCTATTGTATAACGTGAAGTTTGTTTTATAACTCTAATAAATTAAAAATTTATGCGCAAAAATCTACTTTTAATTTCTGCCCTTAGTTTATTTACCTCTTTCTTATTTTACAATTGTAGCAGTGATGACAATGCTCCAGAGACAGAAGTAGAAGTTCCAGAAGAGGAGCCTCAAAAAGAAGGAATTGAAAATTATGTAACCTTCGAAAATGTATTAACTGCTTTTGGCGATGGTTTATCGCAAAGTGTAGATGGAACATTCGAATTCCCTACAGATAGCCATCAATTGCAAGCTATCAAAATGTATATTCAAGACCATTGTCCTTCTAGAGACTGCGATGAGTGGGATAGATATGCCAATGTTTATGTGAAAGATCAAGAAACAGATACATGGTTAGAAATTGGAAGATTTATTACTCCATATTGGGTCGGAACAGAAAAACTTGAACGTGGATTGGAATTAGATGTTACCGATTTTAAATCATTACTTTCTGGCGAAACGGAATTGAGAATTTATACAGAAACATGGAATGATAAAGGGAGAACTTATAGTGTGGACTTTGATTTTATTTACGGAGAAACTGATTACAAGTATTCTGCAGTAGTCCCAGTTATCCAATATAATAAGTCATCTATAGATGGAGTGCCTTATGGTAGTTCTCATGACTTAGAGATGAATAAATCTATTGAGTTACCATCGGATATTGAGGCAGCGCATTTGAGAACCATTATCTCTGGATGGGGACATGCTACACCAAATGATATAGGTGGAAGAGGTTGTGCCGAGTGGTGCTTTAGAACGCACAATATCTTGATTGATGGTGTACCAGAGTTTGAGCATTATATGGGACCTCTTGGTTGTGCAGACAACCCAATTGATAATCAAAGTCCAGGAAATTGGCAAGGCGATCGTGCTGGTTGGTGTCCTGGGATGATGGTGCCAGTAAGAGAAGATGTTCTAAATGCCGAGCTATTTGGTAACAGTTTTGAATATGAATATGCATTGGAAGATTGGACCAATAATGGGATGAATGGGGACGCTTTCTACGCTATATCAACTTTTGTTGTAGTAAAGAGTAATTCGCCAATAACAGAAAAGCCTTCTGTAAACTAATCTTTAATAATAAAGAATACTTTATAAAAAACCGATGTCTGGAATTCAATCTAGACATCGGTTTTCCCTTTATAGAGTGAAAAGTATGTAAAGATTATTTTCTTCCTACCATATTTTCTGGACGTACCCATTCATCAAATTGCTCTTCGGTAACATGACCTAGACGAACAGCTTCTTCTTTTAATGTCGTTCCATTCTTATGCGCTTCGTTAGCAATTTCGGCAGCTTTGTAATATCCTATTTTGGTGTTTAATGCAGTAACTAACATCAGTGAGTTATTCAACATCTTTTCGATAACAGGCATATTTGGTTCGATACCTTGTGCACAATTTATATCAAAGGACACACAAGCATCTCCAAGCAATTGTGCAGATTCTAAGAAATTAGCTGCCATTACTGGTTTAAATACGTTTAATTCAAAGTGTCCTTGCATACCACCAGCGGTAATAGCCATATGATTTCCTATAACCTGTGTTGCTACCATAGTAATAGCTTCGGCTTGGGTAGGGTTTACTTTCCCTGGCATGATAGATGAACCAGGTTCGTTTGATGGAATAATAATTTCACCAATTCCACTACGTGGCCCACTTGCTAATAAGCGAATATCATTAGCAATCTTATTTATTGATACTGCTAGTTGATTCAATGCCCCGTGCGACTCTACGAAAGCGTCGTGTGCAGCAAGTGCTTCGAATTTATTTTCTGCTGTTATAAATGGATGTCCTGTAAAGTCAGCAATATATGAAGCTACTTTTTCTGGATATCCTTCAGGAGTGTTTAATCCTGTACCTACAGCTGTACCTCCTAGAGCTATTTCAGCTAAGTGAGGAAGCGTGTTTTTTAATGCACGTAAACCATGCTCTAGTTGTGAAGCATAACCACTAAACTCTTGTCCTAGAGTAAGTGGAGTAGCATCCATTAAGTGCGTTCTACCAATTTTTACAATATCTTTAAACTCCTCCGCTTTTTTGGATAGAGTTTTCTGTAGTTGTTCCACCCCAGGAATAGTTACTTCTACTATCTTTTTATATGCAGCAATATGCATTCCTGTAGGGAAGGTATCGTTTGAAGATTGCGATTTATTTACATCATCATTAGGTTGTAAAACTTTCTCACCTTCACCTATTTTTCCTCCAGCTAATTGCTGTGCACGATTAGAGATTACCTCATTAACGTTCATATTGCTTTGCGTACCACTTCCGGTTTGCCATATCACTAAAGGGAATTGATCATCATGTTTTCCTTCTAGAATTTCATCGCAAACTTGTGCTATTAAATCTCTTTTTTCTTCAGGTAAAACTCCCAATTCACAGTTAGTATATGCAGCGGCCTTTTTAAGGTAAGCAAATCCGTAAATAATTTCTAATGGCATGGATGCCGGTCTTCCAATTTTAAAGTTGGAACGAGAACGTTCGGTTTGAGCTCCCCATAGTTTGTCTGCAGGAACTTTTACTTCACCCATGGTGTCTTTTTCAATTCTGTATTCCATATTATAGGTATTTATAAATATTGTGATTACAATCTGCTAAAAAGTAGTGCAAATATAACGAATTTGTAGTGGATAATCTGGGCGTACTCTTAATTTCCAACGTGTTAAACAAACAATCTAGTCTTAAAGTATTTAATATTAATAATATCTTGTATCGAATAAAAAAACGATGTATATTTGACCCTGTAACAAACACGAAATACGCTTTTACTATGTTTACTTTTAGTCAATATTTAGGATTTATTGCATTCTTAGTTATCGCCCTTATGGGATTCTGGTTACTTATTTTCTTATCTGCACTTATTCCATATTGGATTGGTGGAGCATTAAAAGAGCGTTTTGCAGAAAATCGTGCAGCAAAAAAGCAATTAGAAGAATAAGATAAATAATTATCTTGACCTATCATATTTAGGGATATTCCATACGGAGTATCCCTTTTTTCATTTTAATATTTTTGTCATTTATCCAATTTTAATGGAAATAAAAGGATGGTTGTGAAGTTAAGTTCAAAGAGAATCCAATAGGTTTTAATAGTTATTTTAATTATCCTTTCCCTCCGCAGGAAAATATTAGTACAAGATTCTTTAATATAAAAAAGCTGTTAGTTCTATAGAACTAACAGCTTTTAAAAATCAGTCATATAGACTGATAGGGGGAAGCAGTTATATTAAAAACCACCCTCTTCTTCAAAGCCGCCATTGTCACCATTTCCTTGGTTGCGGCTACTTCTTTGCATGTCTTGTTTAGATTGATTGAATCGATAAGTGAACGAAACATTGATAGAACGTGGCATCCATTGGAATTCTCTATCACTTATAAAAGTTTCAGTTACGGTATATGATTTACGCTTTCTAGTGTTCAGTAAGTCTCTTACGTTTACACCAACTGTTCCATTTCCATTTAATACATCTTTGCTCAAAGCCATATCCAATGACTTCATAGCATCTGTTTTTGTTTGTGAAGTTTTTCTAGCACCTCGATAGAATGCATTGGTTTGCCAATCTATCTTTCCTGGTAAAGTTACTTTAGCACTTAATCTTGTAAACCAACTGCTATCATCTGCATCATAGCTACGTCCGTTAAATTCTCCTGATGTTTTAAAGTTGAAGAAGTTGAAACTACCATTAAAACGTAACCATTTTTCAGGATTGTACATAAATCCAGCTTCAAAACCATAACGCTTATTTGTAGATAAGTTTATAGGTATAGAGCGAATAATAGGAATACCATTTGAAGTAAGTTCTCCAGTATCCTCACTAATTACCTCAAACGAATCGTCTTCTACTTGATAGTAAACAGAAGCATTGAATGTGAATTTCTCCCAACGTTTTAAGTATCCTAAATCAAAGGTATTTGAATATGCAGGGTCTAAGCTAGGGTTACCTTGAAATATATTGGATTCGCTTGATCTTGATGGGAATGGGTTGATAAACCAGTTCCAAGGTCGGTTTATACGACGGTTGTAACCTACCGTAATATTTTGTGTTTCATCGAATTCATAAGTAACATTGGCAGTAGGGAATAGTCCAACGTAGCTCTTATCAAAGTCATAAATACTATAATCGATGTTGCTGT
>JAJYTI010000022.1 GCA_021793135.1 Bacteroidota bacterium | reverse complement strand
TTGGTCATTTACTATAGTTGCTTTACTATCATAAATAGCTGGAGCCGATGAGCCTATAATATCAGTAGATACTAACTCGTTACTTGTAGCATATTGAATCTGCTCTACTAAGTCTCCTTCTAGAGCATGTTTTTTCATTGTATTATTTAAATCTTCTAAGCTAGTTTTTTTGTCTAATTCTAGATTTAGAATAGCTAAAGAACCATTTGGTACTGGAACACGAATAGCGTTAGAAGTAAGCTTCCCTTCTAATGAAGGCAATGCTTTTGCAACAGCTTTTCCTGCACCGGTTTCGGTAATTACCATGTTCACGGCAGCAGCACGACCTCTACGGTATTTTTTGTGCATGTTGTCTACCAAGTTTTGGTCGTTGGTATAAGCGTGAATAGTTTCTAAGTGTCCGTGCTTTACTCCGTAAGTATCTTCCATTACTTTAAGTATAGGAGTAATTGCGTTTGTTGTACAAGAAGCTGCAGAGAAAATATCTACTTTGCTTGGGTCGTGTTCTAAGTGGTTTACACCATGAACGATATTTGGAACACCTGCACCTGGAGCAGTAAGTAATACCTTTGAAACTCCTTTAGCTTTTAAGTGTAAGCTTAAAGCTTCTTCATCTCTAAATGCACCAGTATTATCAATAACTAGAGCATCATTGATTCCATATTGGGTATAATCGATTTCATCTGGGCTATTAGCCGAAATTACTTTTACAGGGATTCCATTTATGATTAGAGATTCGTTCTCTACATCTGCCTTAACAGTTCCAGGGAAAACTCCGTGTACTGAGTCTTTTTGAAGTAAAGAAGCACGTTTCTCTAAAACTTTCTGGTCTATAGAGCCACGAGTTACTATGGCACGTAGGCGTAATTGAATACCATTTCCTGTTAAGGAGATAAGCTCTCTTGCAAGCAAACGACCAATACGACCGAATCCGTATAAAACTACGTCTCTTGGAGCGATATCTTCGTTTTCAGCTCCTTTCAGTTTTTTCGCTACAAGTGCAGTTGCGTTTTGAAAGTTTTCTCCTTCTACGTGGTATTCATAGGTTAACTTTCCAATGTCGATTTTAGCAGGACAGATATCCAAAGTTTGAATAGCTTTTGCAATTTCGACAGTATCAAAAATCGAAATAGATTTTCCAACGAAATCTTCAGCATATTCATGCAAACGTAAAATTTCGCTAACGTTTCTATCTACGATTTGGTTGCGAAAAAGAACTAACTCGATAGATCTTTCATACCATAAGTCACTAACAATACGGATTAATTCTACCGCTGCTTTACGACGATCCGTTTGGTAGGAAAGTTGTTTCTCATAAGTGTTCTCGAAACTCATAATTGTTGTGTTGTTTATAAAGTTAAATTTTGCATGCAAAAATAAGAATTTATACCCATTTAAGTGAGGTATTAATTAAAATAAAAATCGCTTGTGCAAAATGACGCACAAGCGATGGTTATTTTATGAGAAACAATGAG
Source organism: Bacteroidota bacterium (assembly GCA_021793135.1). Classification (GTDB taxonomy): domain Bacteria; phylum Bacteroidota; class Bacteroidia; order Flavobacteriales; family Flavobacteriaceae; genus JAJYTI01. The sequence goes on along the minus strand of JAJYTI010000022.1, from coordinate 16,717 downwards.
ATTATTATCTAAAAATAAAAGTTTGTGTTTCTCCCGATCGTGTTTTGAATTGAATAGCAATTCTTTGGTTAGGTAATCGTTGTTGTAAGATGGTTTTTATATCATTAATAGATGTTATTTGTCTATCATTTACTTTGGTAATAATAGCTCCTTCTAATTGGTAGGAACGCATTTCTGGGGCCAAAACACTGGTAATCATCACACCATTTTTTAGTCCCATTTCTTTTAGAACTTTCTCCGAAGGTTCCTTTATTTCGATTCCCAATTCTGGAATTGCAAATCGATCTATCTTTAACAAGGTAACTCCAACTTCTAACTCTTCATTTTTACGCAAAATTTTTAATCTTACTTTATCATTAGGACGTTTAGAGCTAAGATGACCAGTTAGATCCGAGAATTTATTGATTTTGATATTATCTACTTCTAGAATGACATCGCCACTTTTCACCCCTGAAAGTGCAGCTCCACTTTCTTCTTCTACATTGCTAACATAAACCCCTTGTGTGGAGTTTACACCTAACTCTTTAGCGATTTTAGAATCTAATTCGGTACCAGTTATTCCTAATAATGCTCGCTGTACATTCCCATACTCTAGAATATCTTCTATAACTTTCCTAGCTATATTGCTTGGTACAGCAAATGCATATCCCACATACGATCCTGTTTCAGAAGTAATCGCAGTATTAATTCCGATTAAATCACCATGTGCATTTACCAGAGCTCCACCGCTATTACCGCGATTTACGGCAGCATCGGTTTGGATAAAAGAAGAGGGGGAATTATTAAAATTACTTAAGTTTCTAGCTTTTGCACTAATAATTCCCGCTGTTACAGTGGAGTTAAGGTTAAATGGATTACCTACTGCTAATACCCATTCGCCAAGTCGAATCGTATCAGAATCGCCAAAAGGGATAAATGGGAAGCTCTCATCACCATCAATTTTTAGGAGTGCTATATCGGTGGTAGTATCTGCACCGATCAATTCTGCTTCGTATATCTCATTGTTATTTAATGTTATTTCTAATTTGGTAGCGTTCTCTATAACGTGATTATTGGTAATAATATAACCATCTGGAGAAATAATTACACCACTGCCTGTACCTATTTGTGCTCTAGGCTGACCACCGCCATAGAAAAATTCGAAAAGATTAGTAGGTTGTTTATCTACAATTGCTGTATTCTTTACGTGTACTACTGCATTTACAGTTTCTTCTGCTGCCTTGGTTAAATCGGGAGTCTCATACGGATTGTTTTCTCGATACGAGGTAGGAAAAACTGTGGCTCCCGTTTCATCGGTTTGGATGATTGGAGTATTATTAGTCGATTCAAAAAAATATTTATAGCCTAGCAAGGTTATAATTCCAGCTAGTAAGGCTACGAAAACCAAACGAATGCTGTTTTTTGTCATAACTAGTATTAATTTTAAAATTATTAGACAATTAAATTTATATAAGCTCTTTTATTTGATTATATAAGGATTAATGGATTAACATACATTTAACCCGCGCTTTTCTAATTTTCCATGCTTTACATTTAATATCTTTGCCGCATGAATATTCCATTTTATAAATATCAGGGCGCGGGAAACGACTTCATTCTTATAGATAATCGAGAAGAAACCTTCCCCAAAGAGTCTACTTCTTTTATTCAAAAGTTATGCCATAGACGTTTTGGCATAGGAGCTGACGGGTTGATTCTATTAGAATCTCATGCTAAATATGATTTTGTCATGGTATATTATAATGCCGATGGTAATTTGAGTAGTATGTGTGGGAATGGAGGTCGTTGTATAGTGCATTTTGCAGCCTATTTAGGTGTCATAAATCAAAAAGCAGATTTTTTAGCACCTGATGGATTGCATACTGCAACTATTTCAGGAGAAACTGTAGCTCTTCAAATGAACGATGTAGAACAAATAGAACGATTTGATAAATATACATTTCTAGATACAGGTTCGCCACATCATGTACAGTTTGTAACAGAAATAGATAAATATCCTGTTTTTAAAGAAGGTAGGAGATTACGCTATTCTAAATACGGTAATTCAGGCGCCAATATAAACTTTGTAGAAAAATTAAACGAGAATATTTTTATGGTCCGTACTTACGAAAGAGGAGTGGAAGATGAAACTTATTCTTGTGGAACAGGTGTCACAGCTGTTGCAATAGCAATGTATGAACAAGGAGAAACAACCAAAACAAGTATAAAACTCCAAACAAAGGGAGGTGATTTACAGGTCGATTTTAAGAAAGAAGGTAAGAAGTATACAAATGTAATTTTAGAAGGACCAGCAAAGCAGGTATTTAAAGGAATATGGAAAGAGTAAACACCCTACAAGGAGAGAAAGTATTTTTACGTGCTTTGGAGCCGAGTGATTTAGAGTTTCTGTATAAAGCAGAAAACAATGAATCTATTTGGGAGGTAAGTAACTCTTATGCTCCTTATTCTAGATTTGTTTTATCGGAGTACTTAGAGAATGCACATTTGGATATATATGAAGCCAAACAATTAAGATTGGTGATTTGTAAAATTAACTCCTATAAACCTATAGGCTTTGTAGATTTATTTGATTTCAACCCAAAACACTCTAGAGTAGGTATAGGAATATTAATAGATGAGGAAATCGATAGGCAGAAAGGCTTTGCTCTAGAAGCGGTAACTTTATGCGTTAATTATGCTTTTATCCACATGAACGTCCATCAAGTATATGCAACAATAACCGAAGATAATACGGGAAGTATTCGACTTTTTGAAAAAGTTGGCTTTCAGAAATCAGGACATAAAAAAGATTGGATCTACAATCAAGGAAAATATAAAGACGAACTTATTTATCAATTGATCAACAATGTACATTAAGCGTATATTATTAATTATAGCCTTATTAGGCTTAGTGGGGATGGGAGTTTTCTCCTATTTCGTATATAATACTATCTTAATACCTAATACTGCTTTCGAACAAGAAAGAGCTGAGGTGTTTATTCCTACCAATACTTCTAAGAAAGAATTCCTAGAAATTATGGAGCCCATCGTAAAGGATGTACGTACTTTAGAGTTAGTAGCCGATAAAAAGCAATACAGTAATAACATTCGTCCGGGTCGATATATCGTAGAAAAAGATATGAGCAACATGGAAATAATCGACGCATTGCGAAGTGGTAATAAACCGATTTCAATACGATTTAATAATCAAGAGCGTTTAGAGAATCTAGCAGCTCATATAGCAAATCAGATTGAAGCAGATAGCACTTCTTTAATGCAAGCTATGCTTGATAAAGCATTTTTGGAAGATAATGGTTTCGACGATTCAAATGCTATCGCTATGTATATTCCCAATACGTATGAGTTCTATTGGAATACTTCTGCAGAACAATTCCGAGATAGAATGAAAAAAGAATATGATCGGTTTTGGGACGAACGTCGAGTGAAAGCAGCTGAAGATTTAGGCTTAACAAGAGAACAAGTTATATCATTGGCAGCTATTGTTCAAAAAGAAACAACTAAAATAGATGAGCGTCCGCGTGTGGCAGGGGTTTATTTAAATCGATTGGATATCAATATGTTATTACAGGCCGACCCTACGGTTATATATGCTAAAAAACATTCAGAAAACGACTTTAATCAAGTTATAAAGCGCGTTCTGTATAAACATTTAGAAATAGATTCTCCATATAATACTTATATGTATCCTGGAATACCACATGGTATAATTGCAATGCCAGATATATCTTCTATAGATGCAGTTTTGTTTCCAGAAAAACACAAATATTTATACTTCGTAGCCGATACAACAAATTTTGGGTATCATAAATTTTCTACAAATCTTGCAGAACATAACAGAAATAAACAAGAATATGTTCGTTGGTTAACGCAGCAAAACTAGGTGTTTTAGAGATTATTTTTATGTTATTTCGCTCATCTTTAACACGTTAAAAGCTTCTATATTTTAGAATAACGTAATTAATTTGTATATTTGCAGACTTGTTTTCAATCATCTTAGATGAATTGATCTAAAAATTAAGGATTATGAAACGGAGAATAAGTGCAGCTTTATTGGTGTTTGCTGGTGCAATACTATTTGGTATTATATCGCTTTCATTTGTAGAAAAACCTGCACCAAGTGAAGTATGGTTTGTAGATTCTGAATTGCAATATGAAGTTATGACTCTAGAAGATGCTAGAGCTCGTTTGACTACTAAAGAAACGATACAATTAGGCAAATCATACGTAGGATTTAAAGAAGCCATAGGCTTTAAAGAATCCCAAGGGATTTATAATATAGTAAATCCTTATGGGTATATTGGTAAATATCAATTTGCTCCTAACACACTTTATGCTATTGGTGTAACCGATATTGAAGATTTTAAAAGGAATACAAGGCTTCAAGAAGAAGCTTTCTTAGCATTTACTGCTCGTAACAAATGGTTATTAAGAGATTATATCCAAAAATATGAAGGTAAAGCTATAAATGGTATAGAGATTACCGAGTCTGGATTATTAGCAGCAGCGCATTTAGCTGGAGCAGGCAACGTTAAAAAGTTTTTACGTTCACAAGGATCGCATCAAGTAAAAGATGCTTTTGGAACTACTATTCAAACTTATCTAAAACGCTTTTCTGGTTATGATACTTCTATCATTCCAGCGGATAATAAAGCAATCGTTAGTATCTAAAAAGAATTTTCTTTTTCAAATAAGAATATACAAGGCCGTTTGTGCAAATTGGGTTTGTTTTTACTCCATTGTGCAACCGGCTTTGTTATTATATATTCCGTGTCAAGATTTAAATCACATGCTATGCAGAGCTTTGTAGTAGGATGTAGATTCTGTAGCAATGCATCTAACATATCATTATTTCTATATGGAGTTTCAATAAATAACTGAGTCTGTTGTTTTTCTTGAGATTCTCTTTCTAGACTTTTGATAATATGTTTACGCTGATTTTTGTCAATAGGTAAATAACCGTGAAAAGCAAAGGATTGCCCATTCATGCCACTTCCCATTAAGGCTAATAGAATAGAAGAAGGTCCTACTAGTGGCACTACTTTAATACCATTTTCATGAGCTTTTGATACTAAAACGGCTCCTGGATCTGCTACACCTGGACAACCTGCGTCACTAATCATTCCAACAGAGAAACCTTCTAAACATGGTTGTAACATTTCAGGAATTTCATAATCCTCTGTAAACTTATTGAGACTTCTAAGCTTTAATTCACTTTGTTTTTTATCTGGACAAATACGTTTTATAAAACGTCTTCCAGCTTTTTCATTTTCAATAATAAAGTATTCAAGCTTAGAGATAGTTTGTTTTACCATTGGCGATAAATGGTCTAAGGAAGACGTGTCGCCAAGGGTTTGTGGAATCATATATAATTTGCCCTTTGTATTCATAAGTCAATGGGAGAGGTGTGGTATTAATCAGATAATTCTTTAACAATAATGTCAAAAGCTTCTTCTAGCATTTTATATACATTGGTAAATCCAGAATCACCACCATAATAGGGGTCTGGTACTTCTAAGCTTTCACCTGGAGCAAGTACATCTAAAATTCGTTTTACCTTTTGTTTGTCTTCTTCGTTTCTGGCAAGTGAAATTACGTCGTTGTAATTTGAGTTGTCCATAACGTATATATGATCAAAATTGTCAAAATCAGAAACTGTGAATTGTCTAGCCCGTTGATTTGAAATATCTATCCCAAACTGTTTAGCTGTAGCAATACTTCTAGGGTCTGGAGTTTTACCTACGTGCCAATTGCTTGTTCCTGCGGAATCAACTAGAATCTTATTTTTATCGATTTTAGATGCAAGAATACCTTCCGCCAACGGCGATCTACAAATATTGCCGAGACAGACCATTAGTATTTTCTTTTGCATGGTAAGTATTTTTTAGTTGTGCATACTCAACTTTTGCTGAAGCTCATCTACGTATTTCTTAAACTCTTTGTCTGTAGAGGTTAAGTTATCTACCGTTTTGCAAGCATGTAATACGGTAGAGTGATCTCTTTTACCGGTGTGAGAACCAATAGAAGCCAAAGAAGCTTTGGTAAACTTCTTCGCAAAATACATAGAGATTTGTCTTGCTTGAACAATATGTCTTTTTCTTGTTTTAGACTTAAGTGTTTCCACATCTAGATCGAAATAATCACTAACGGTTTCTTGAATGAAATCGATAGACATTTCTTTCTTAGTAGTCTTCACATAACTTTTTATAATGCGTTTAGCAAGTTCTATAGTAACATCTTGTTTGTCTAGTGTAGCATGGGCAATTAAAGAAATAATTGCACCTTCCATCTCACGAACGTTTGTAGTGATATTGTTTGCTAGATAATCTATAATCTCTTCTGGCATTTGTACACCATCTTGATAGAGCTTATCTAGTATAATACGTTTTCTGGTCTCAAAATTAGGATTATGCAATTCTGCCGATAAGCCCCATTTGAAACGAGATAATAAACGCTTTTCAATATCCATCATATCTACTGGAGCTTTATCACTCGTCATAACTACTTGCTTCCCATTTTGATGCAAGTGGTTAAATATGTGGAAGAAAACTTCTTGTGTTCCTGCTTTACCAGAAAGCATTTGAATATCGTCTACAATAAGCACGTCAATCACTTGATAGAAGTGAATAAAGTCGGTACGTGCGTTTCGTCTTACAGCATCTATATATTGTTGTGTAAACTTCTCTGAAGTGATATATAATACTGTTTTTTCAGGATGTTTTTCTTTTACCTCTAAGCCAATAGCATGTGCCAAGTGAGTCTTACCTAATCCTACACCACCGAATATTAATAATGGGTTGAATGAAGTTCCTCCTGGTTTGTTGGCAACAGCCATACCAGCAGATCTAGCAAGTCGGTTAGATTCTCCTTCTAGAAATCTATCAAAATTATAATTTGGATTTAATTGTGAATCAATTTTTATATTGCGAATGCCTGGTACGACAAACGGATTTAAAATTGTATCACTATCCTTTTTAGGAGGTAAAGCAACGTCTTGCGACTGTGGTTTTTGCTGATTAGAGCTAGGGAGTTTTTCAGTATACGCCGTTTTGTTGTCTGGAGTATTCTCCATTCTTATGTCATATACCAATTTTGCCCCAGAACCTAATTCTTTAGTTAAAGCAACCTTTAGAAGCTTTACGTAATGTTCTTCTAGCCATTCGTAAAAGAATTTGCTTGGGACTTTAATGCTTAGTGAATTATCAACCAACCTAACAGCTTTGATAGGTTCAAACCACGTTTTATACGCTTGGGTAGAGACATTGTCTCGAATAAAAGCCAAACAGTTGTTCCAAACTGATTCCGCAGTTTTTTTGGTCATTGTAAAAACGTGATTATTAATAGGTTAATTATTCTAAGCTTTCAAGACAAAAACAAGTGTGGTTTTTGTCTTTATCTTTAGTGCAAATATGTGAACAAAAATGGAGATAAAAAAATTAAAAATAGCTTGACTTTTCACTTTTTTTTGTCCATGGCGAGGTAATATTCTACCTTTGTTCTTTAACGAAATGCTAACAAATCTAAAGATAATAAATATGATACACAACGAGATTAACATCCGAGTTAGATATGGCGAAACAGATGCTATGGGAGTAGTATATTATGGTAATTATTCTCTATATCTTGAGCAAGGACGAACCGAGTGGTTACGCGACATTGGCTATACTTACAAGGGGTTGGAAGATTCAGGAATAATGCTTCCAGTTGTGCAAATGAAAATAGATTATAAGCATTCTGCAAGGTATGATGATGTGATTCGTGTAACAACTAGACTTAAAGAATTACCAACAGCAAAAATTACCTTCTTGTATGAGGTTCATAATCAAGAAGAACAACTGCTCTGCAAGGCCGAAACAACGCTTGCTTTTGTCGATAAAAAAACAGGGAGAATAAGACGTGCTCCAGATTACTTAATAGAGACGATAAAAGAATTAAAATAGAATCATTCTAATTCTTTTATTTGGACTTTATAGGTGTTGTCAAAAAGCTCAAAAATTCTATTTGCTTCCTTTTTGCGTACAGCTATATCTATTTTACAATCTAAAGCTAAATCTTGATTGATGATTCTTAGGTCTTCTTCTTTGATTAATCGCATAACTATATTCATTTCTGGATAATCAAAATGAAGCCGATACACAACATCAATGGTACGTTCTACAATGTTTGAGGCTTCTAGTGCTAATTGAGCACTAGTCTTGTACGCTTGAATTAAACCGCCAACACCTAATTTTGTTCCTCCAAAATATCGAACGGAGACAACAAGTACGTTGGTAACATCAAAGGATTGTATTTGTCCATAGATAGGCATGCCTGCACTATTGGAAGGTTCACCATCGTCATTTGCTCGATATTGGTCGTAGTTTTTACCTAATTGCCATGCGTAACACCAGTGTCGAGCGTTATGGTGTTCTTTACGTAGCGCTTCTATATGTTCTTTTATTTGCTCTTCGTTAGTAACAGGAAAAGCATAACCTAAGAATTTACTGCCTTTTTCTTTGTAAAGTGTTTCGGGCGAAGGTTTGGTAATTGTACGATATGTATCTTTTATTTCTTCCATAAGTCTTGCGAAGATACAAAATATGCAGGATTTGGGATTAAGTCTATTGTTCTGTGTTTTTGTAATATCGTAACCAATCGGTACCTATTTTCTCTTCTTTGCATGCAGTAGATTTTAATATAGGTTGTGCAATTCCATTGTGCAATAATTTTTGTCCGGTGAAAACTCTTGCTTCATCCCATAAAGAAGCATCTATAAAACTCTGTAGTAAATAGGTGCCACCTTCTATTATTATAGATTGTAAATTATTCTTGTAACAATAATCTAAAATTTGATTTGGTATAGAAAGTTCCCAATCTAGTGTTTCATATTGCAATTTGTCTAAACTTTCTTTTTCTTTTGCAGTGAAAACTACTGTAGGAATATCATTCTGCAATAAATGGTGTGTAGAAGGTATGTTTAAATCTCTGTCTATAGTTAATCTTATCGGGTTATTGCCATATACTTCACGAGTATCGAGTTTTGGATTGTCTTTTATAGCTGTATTTGTTCCAACTAATATGCTTGCTTCTTGACTACGCCATTGATGAACCAATTGTTTGGAGTTAGGGCATGTTATCCAAAAAGCTTTTCCTTGTACTTGTTCTAATGGAGCAATAAAACCATCTTGTGTTATTGCCCATTTTAAAATGATATATGGTCGTTTTCTTTTATGAAAAGTAAAAAAGCGCTTGTTAAGTATGTCACATTCTTTCTTACATATACCACTTATAACTTCAACTCCAGCATTTCTAAGACGCTCAATACCTTTTCCAGATACATTAGGATGTGGATCGGTACTGCCAATTACTACTCGTGGAATCTTTTTTTCTATAATTAAATCCGAGCAAGGAGGGGTTTTTCCTGTATAGCTGCATGGTTCTAAACTTACATATAAAGTGGATTTATCAAGTAAATCTGTGTTTTTAACCGAATTTATAGCCATAACCTCTGCATGAGGTTTGCCACTTGCATAATGCCAACCTTCTCCTATGATTTTGTTGTTATGTACGATTACGCAACCAACCATTGGATTAGGAGCGGTAGTGCCAAATCCATTTCTTGCTAATTGGATGCAACGAAGTATAAATATTTCATCTTGAGGAGTGGTATTTGTCATATTATTGAATTTATTGGCAACACAAAAATACAGTAAAATAAAATCAAAATAATAAAATCGAATTTATTGTTTGCTGAACTGTAAATACGGCTTATAAATGCTAATTTTGTTCCACTAAAAAAATATACTTGTGAAGCTATTCCAGTTTAGAACTACATTTTATAAGAGATTACAATCCCATTATCCCGATACAGAAATTGCTGGAATGTATGGTTTGATATTAGAAAAATACATGGGGATAAGTCGTGTGGAAGCTACTTTGCAAGCACAAAATGAAATAAATCCATCTGTCTTAGAAAAATTAGAAGTAGCATTATGTCGATTGGAAAAACAGGAGCCTATTCAATATATTATAGGAGAAGCGTATTTTCGTGGATTACGATTTTATGTAAACTCTTCTACTTTAATACCAAGACCAGAAACCGAGGAGTTGGTCTCTTGGATTGTTTCTGATAATAAAGAATCGTCTCATATACTTCATGCTGTAGATATTGGTACAGGTAGTGGTTGTATAGCTTTAGCATTAAAAAACGAGTTACAGGAATCCAAAATCACTGCGATAGATATATCGGATAAAGCATTGGAAGTGGTGAAACGAAATGCTGAAAACTTGAATCTCTCTATAGAAACTTTACAATTGGATATATTAAACGATAGATTACCGAAAAAAAAATTAGATTTTATCGTGTCCAATCCACCTTATGTTTGTGAAACAGAGAAAAGCGATATGCGATCTAATGTATTGGATTACGAACCTAGCTTGGCACTTTTTGTTAAAGATTCCGATCCATTGTTGTTTTACAGAAGAATATTAGAGTTAGCTACAGAATCAGTTAAGGAAAATGGGAGTGTTTACTTTGAAATCAATGAACGATTTGCTGAAGAAACTATTCGTTTAGCAGATAGCTTAGGGTGGAGAAAATCTGTAGTGAAAAAAGATATTTTTGGACGCGATAGAATGATGCGTATTAAAAGATGAGAGTGTACTGATTTGATATGTAGTGGCTTAGAATAGAAGCTTAAAATAATGTACATTTGTCTTGAAAATTTAGTGAAAGAGAGTTTGAGTATACCATGGAAGTAAAACATAAAATAGAAGCTTTACGCAAGGAATTGCATGAACATAATCATAAATATTATGTGTTGGATAATCCAACCATTTCTGATTTTGAATTTGATAAACTTTTAGAAGAGCTTCAGGAGTTAGAGAACAAGCACCCGGAATATAATGATCCTAATTCTCCTACAATGCGGGTGGGTGGAGCAGTAACAAAACTATTTCCTACAGTAGTGCATGATACACCTTTGTATTCATTAGCAAATTCTTATTCTATAGAAGATTTACGAGATTGGGAAAAACGAGTACAACGTGCGATAGGTAGAGAGGTAACCTATTCGTGTGAGCTTAAATTTGATGGTGCTTCTATTAGTATTACCTATCAAGATGGTAAGCTGTTACGAGCAGTTACCCGTGGCGATGGAACTCAAGGTGATGATGTGACGAATAATATAAAAACAATTAGCTCCGTTCCTCTTGTTCTTCATGGGGATTATCCTTCCAGATTTGATGCTCGAGGCGAGATAATTATGCCGTTAGCTGGTTTTGCGGAATTAAATAGAAAACGTGAAAAAGAAGGGTTAGATATGTTCCGTAATCCAAGAAATACCGCTTCTGGTACTTTAAAACTGCAAGACAGCTCTGAAGTGGCTAAACGTCCTTTAGATTGTATTATATTTACTATAGTTTCGGAGGACCACATTGGTGAATCGCATGTAGAAATATTGAACAAGGCTAAAGATTGGGGATTTAAAATTTCCAAGCATACCATAAAAGCAACATCAATGGATGAGGTGATCGAGTTTATCACCTATTGGGATACACATCGAGTAGAATTGCCTTTTGAAACCGATGGAATAGTTATTAAAGTAAATAATTTGCATCAGCAAGAAGAGCTTGGTTTTACAGCTAAAGCACCGCGCTGGGCAATGGCATACAAATTTAAAGCAAATCAGGCTTCTACAGTTTTAGAATCTATTACTTATCAAGTAGGGAGGACTGGGGCAATAACGCCAGTAGCTAATTTAGCTCCGGTAGAATTAGATGGAACTACGGTTAAAAGAGCGTCGTTGCATAATGCCGACCAGATAGAAAAACTGGATGTAAGAATAGGAGATACAGTTTTTGTAGAGAAAGGTGGAGAGATAATCCCAAAAATTTTAGGAGTAGATTATACCAAACGTAAACCAGATAGTGTTCCTACAGAGTATATTACCGAATGCCCAGAATGTAATACTAAATTAGTTAGAGCAGAAGGAGAAGCTCAGCATTATTGTCCGAATGCTACTGGATGTCCACCTCAAATAAAAGGACGAATTCAGCATTTTATTTCTAGAAAAGCCATGGATGTGCAGGGATTAGGAGAAGAAACTGTAGGGCTTTTAGTAGACAATCACTTAATAGAGTCTCCTGCAGATTTATATGAATTAAAGAAAGAACAATTATTGCCATTAGAACGTATGGCAGAACGTAGTGCTAATAATTTAATTAAAGGAATAGAAGAGTCTAAAAGTATTCCATTTGAGCGTGTACTATTTGCGCTAGGAATTCGTTATGTAGGTGAGACGGTTGCAAAGAAATTAGCACAACATTACAAATCTATAGACGCACTGATAAATGCAAGTAAAGATGATTTGCTAACGGTAGATGAGGTGGGAGAATCTATTGCTACTAGTGTGTCAAACTTTTTTGGAGAAGAGAAAAATCGAAAGATGATTGAAAAATTGCAAGGTTATGGATTGCAATTAAACATAGATATAGAAGAATTAGAAAAACAATCAGATAAATTAAGTGGAAGTACTTTTGTGATTTCTGGAGTTTTTCATAAAATTAGCCGAAAGGATCTTAAAAAACTTATTGAAGATAATGGTGGAAAAGTAACCTCCTCTGTGTCTGGGAAGACAACTATGCTTGTTACAGGTGATAATATGGGACCAAGTAAATTACAAGCAGCAGAAAAAAATGGAGTCCAAATTATAAATGAAGATGATTTTTTAAGTTCCTTAGATAAATAGTATCTTCTTAAAAGATAGGAGTGTATAAAAAGAATAGAAATGAACTTTCAAATAGAGATAAATGAATAGAGTTAACTTACGTGGGTTGGGTGTTGCTTTGATTACACCATTTAAAGAGGATTTTTCGGTAGATACTGAAGCGTTGACTCGATTAGTGAAGCATAACATTGATAATGGAACTGACTATTTAGTAGTGTTAGGTACAACTGGAGAGAGTGTGACTCTAACTACCGAAGAGAAACAGTTAGTAATTGATACAATTAAGAAAGCTGCTTTAGGCAAATTACCACTTGTTTTAGGAGTAGGGGGAAACAATACACATGGCGTTGCAGAAGACTTAAAGAGTTTGGATTTATCAGATTTTGATGCGATTTTGTCCGTTTCTCCATTCTACAATAAACCTACCCAAGAAGGAATATATCAACATTATAAAACATTAGCAGAGGTTAGCCCGAAGCCAATCCTTTTATATAATGTTCCAGGTCGTACAAGTTCCAATATCGCACCAGAAACAGTAGTTAGGCTAGCAAATGATTTTGATAATATCATCGGTATTAAAGAAGCTGCAGGTAATATGGAACAAGTATTGCGTTTGTTACGTAATGTTCCAGAAGATTTCTTAGTTATTTCTGGTGATGATATGCTGGCATTACCTTTAATTGTAGCTGGAGGCGATGGAGTTATTTCTGTTATAGGTCAAGGAGTAACAAAACCATTTGCCGATATGGTGCACCTTGGATTAAAGGGAGAAATACAAAAAGCATTTACTATCCATTATAAGATGATGCCTATAATCGATTATATTTTTGAAGAAGGAAATCCAGGAGGAATAAAATATGTACTTCATCAAAAGAAAATAAGTAAGAATGTATTGCGATTGCCTTTAGTGCCTGTTACTTCAGGATTAGCAAAGAAGATAGATAAAGCGTTGTTAACGTTAGAGAATTAAAATAAATAATATTTATTCGGTAGCGAATAGATAATTTTTAAAGTGTCAAATATAATAATTACATTTGCAGGATGTATCCTATGCGTATGAGATCTATAATAATATTGCTATGTTTAGCAACCACCTTGGTGTCTTGTGGTGAGTACCAACGTGTATTGAAAGAAACCGACATTTCGAAAAAATATAAATTGGCAGACTCTTTGTTTGAACAAGGAAAGTACAGAAAATCACTTAGATTGTACGAACAAGTAGTGCCAGCATATAGAGGTATGCCTCAAGCAGAGCGTGTGCAATTTTTATATGCTACCAATTTATATAAGATGAAAGATTATTATTCTGCTAGTTATAATTACGAACGATTTGCTGCATCTTATCCAGACAATGATAGTGCAGATGTAGCTGCATTTCGTTCTGTAGAAAGCTATTATAAATTATCTCCGAGATATACATTAGATCAAGAAGATACTAAGACAGCTTTAGATAAGTTGCAGAAGTTCTTGACAGACTACCCTAATTCTAAATACCACGATAAAGCAAATGAGATGTCTGCAGAGTTACAAGGAAAATTACAGCTTAAAGAATTCAAAGTAGCAAACCAGTATTTGCGTATTATGGATTACAAAGCAGCAATCGCAGCATTTAATAACTTTATTAAAGCTTATCCAGGTTCTTATTTACAAGAAGAAGCCTATGTTAAGCGAATAGAGGCGGCATACTTATTAGCAAAACATAGTGTTCCAGATTTAATCCCTGAGCGTTTGAAAAAATCAAAGGATTACTATAACGATTATAAAAAACACTTTAGAGACTCTGAGTTCCATGAGGATGCAGACGAATTATTAAGTAAGATAGAAGCAGAAGAAAAAGAATTAGAAACAGAAAAAGCAACGAGCTAAAACTTTATAAATATGATTGATATTAAAACCTCTAAGGCGCCTATTAATACGGTTACTCTTGACAAAACAAAAATCGAGGAGCCTACACAAAATATCTACGAAGCTATTTCAATTATAGCAAAAAGAACAGAGCAAATCAGTTTAGATGTTCGTAAAGAATTATTAGAGAAACTAGATGAATTCGCAACACATAGCGAAAGTTTGGAGGAGATTTTTGAAAATCGTGAGCAAATTGAAGTGTCACGTTATTACGAGCGTCTGCCTAAAGCACATGCATTAGCTGTAGAGGAGTGGTTAAATGATAATATTTACTACCGTAATACAAAAGAAGATCAAGAGAATGCATAGTTTGTAACTATGTACTTTAGATATGTGGAAAGATAAAAAAATTATAGTAGGCGTAACAGGTGGTATTGCAGCATACAAAGCAGCAAGCCTTATACGACTACTAGTAAAAAGTGGCGCAGAGGTCAAAGTAATTATGACTCCTGATGCCACTAATTTTATTACTCCACTTACACTTTCAACCTTATCAAAAAATGAGGTTTATACAGAATTTTATCGTGATGTAGAAGCTGGTGGCACATGGAATAATCATGTTGAGCTTGCTCTATGGGCAGATGTTATGCTTATTGCACCTGCTACCGCCAATACCATATCAAAAATGGTAAATGGAGCTTGTGATAATTTTCTAATGGCCGTCTATATGTCCGCCCAATGTCCAATATTCTATGCGCCAGCTATGGATTTGGATATGTACAAACATCCTAGCACGAATAGAAATTTTAAGCTTTTAGAAAGCTATGGAAATATTCAAATTCCTGCAGAAGAAGGAGAGTTAGCTAGTGGATTAATAGGACAAGGTAGAATGGCTGAACCAGAAGATATTATAAGCTTTATGCTAGATAATCTTCAAGAGGATAAGAAACCCTTGTCAGGAAAAAAGGTGTTACTTACTGCAGGTCCTACATATGAAGCTATAGATCCTGTACGCTTTATTGGAAACCACTCATCTGGAAAGATGGGATATGCTATAGCAGAGCGTGCTGCGAAATTAGGAGCAAAAGTAATTCTTATCTCTGGACCAACACATCTTAAAACAACAAATCCAAATATCGAACGTATTTCTGTTACTTCGGCAGCGGATATGTATGAGCAGGCACATCGCTATTTTAATGATTGCGATATAGCAATACTAAGTGCAGCAGTTGCCGATTATACTCCTCGATATGTTGGTGAAGAAAAAATAAAAAAGAATACAAAAGACTTTAATCTGGAGTTAGTAAAAACAAAAGATATACTACAGTCTTTAGGAGATATTAAAACGACTCAGTTTCTTGTTGGATTTGCATTAGAAACCGAAAATGAATTGGAAAATGCAAAAGGCAAGTTAGAGCGTAAAAATCTAGACCTAATCATTTTAAATTCATTGCGAGATCCAGGGTCTGGTTTTGCAACCGATACAAATAAAGTTACCTTTATAAATAAGCAAGGAGTCTTTCAAGAGTTTGATTTGAAACCAAAAACTGAAGTTGCAATTGATATTTTTAACTATATAGTAGAACATAGCCATGCGTAAGATACTTCTCGTTAGTTTGTTGTTTATAAGTATTGCACCATTATTAAGTGCACAAGAGTTTATTGCTAATGTTCGTATTGATGCGCAACAAACAGGACAACAAAACCTTCAGGTTTTTAAGACCTTAGAGCAGCAAATCGAAGAGCTGATCAATAACAATACATGGACCAATGATCGTTACGAAGTTCAAGAAAGAATCAATTGTGATTTTACACTTATTATCTCTAACTTCGATTCTAACTCGTTCCGTGGAACGCTTCAAGTTTCTGCTGTACGACCAGTATATGGTGGAATGTACTTATCGCAAATTTATAATATAAATGACCGCCAAGTATCTTTCGAATATACAGAACATGAAGCTTTAAATTTTAATATCAATAATTCCGAATCCAATCTTGTTTCTATTATTGCTTTTCACCTATATTCTATTTTAGGTATGGATGCAGATAGTTTTCAGGAAAATGGAGGAGAATCTTATTTTGCAACTGCCAAGCAAATTGTAAATACTGCTAGCGGTAATAACTATGCAGGATGGAGTTCTTCCGATGGAACGCAAACGAGATACAGT
>JAJYTI010000225.1 GCA_021793135.1 Bacteroidota bacterium | reverse complement strand
TTATTTATGGGTACATGAGTCGGTAAAAGAAAAGCTTGTCAAAAAAATGATACAAAGCATTAAAGAGATCTATGGAAATAACGCAGAAGAAAGTGCTTTCTACCCAAGAATCGTTCATCAAACTGCAATGGACAGGTTAATAAGTTTATTAAATGACGGACAAATTTTATACGGAGGAAATTATATTAAAGAAAAGCGCTACATTCAACCCACTCTATTAGAACCTTCTTCTATAGATGTTCCTATTATGCAAGAAGAAATTTTTGGACCTATTTTACCTATTCTTACTTTTAATGAGATATCCGAAGTTATTAATTACATCAACTCTAATGAAAAACCTTTAGCTTTTTATTACTTTGGTAAAAATAAAACGGCTAGAAATGTAATTGAGCACACTACCTCTGGTGGTGCTTGTATTAATGATACTCTTATGCATGTAGCCAATCATCATTTGCCTTTTGGAGGAGTTGGAAATAGCGGAATGGGTAATTACCACGGAAAAGAAAGTTTTATGGCCTTTAGTAATAAACGAAGCATGATTAAAACCCCAACTTGGATAGATGTTCCATTTAAATATCCACCTTTTAAATATTTCAAATGGATAAAGAAAATCATGTAAACTTCCTTAGAATCTACCTATTATAGTAATAAAATTTCACTTTACAGAATATAAAGCAACATCATAGTTAACATAGTATTAAAAGCCTCTAGTTTTTTGATATCATGCCCTATCTTTTTTATCTTTAGGTTTTAATTATAAAATAAAAAATCAATATATATGAGCTTTTTAAACTTAGACAAAGACAAGATAAATGCAACAGCAGTGGAATTGAATCAACTACTAGCAGATTATCATTTATATTATCAAAAAATCCGTAATTTCCATTGGAATATTGTTGGTAGAGACTTCTTCACACTTCACGAAAAGTTTGAAGAAATGTATAACGATACACAAGTAAAAATAGACGAAATAGCAGAGCGTATCTTAACTCTAAGATATAGACCTGTAAGTAATTATTCTGAATACATAGAAAAATCTAACTTAAAGGAAGCTTCTAGTTCATTAACCGATGTAGAAATGATTGAAACTTTACTTAAAGATCATGGTATACTATTAGGTCAATTACGTTCTACACTAGATAAAGCAAACGAAGCAGATGATGAAGGTACAGCAGATTTACTAACTGGGTACATCGCAGATATTGAAAAAACTAGCTGGATGCTAGATGCATGGAAAATGAAGTCTGGAGACAATCTTCCTAAAGCATAATCATTACTTCATAGAATTAATAAAATCAGACTATAAGGATTTACTTGTAGTCTGATTTATTTTTATGATACGATTCTTAAAAAACGTTTAAAACTAAAGTACTTCTATACTTTTTGACGTACCTTGCACCCTTTAAAACATTTTAGATTCTATTGTAATTTATACATAAGTATAGCGACACAAAACATGTAATCTAGGACTAATTTTAATTATAAATTTTAATAAACTTATGCGATTAATTTTAACCGCTTGCTCCATTGCGTTAATGGGGCTTTTTACAGCTTGTAATGATAGTCAGGGCAATAGCTATACCTTAGAGGGAGAAGCTCAAGGTTTTGCTGACAATACACCTGTATATGTTTATCATGTGGTAGACAATCAACCACAGACCATAGACACCTTACAAATCATCGATGAAAAATTCTCAGGAAATTTTGATCCTGCAAAAACGGGTGACATCTACTTTTTAAGAATGGATGAAGTTCCTGCAAGCATTCTTTACTTTCCAGAGACTGAAGATTTAAAAGCCACTATCAATAAAGAAGAGCCTGGAGAGTCTAAAATAACTGGTAACAGTACTACAGATAGCTACTACAAACATGTGAGAGATCTTAGTGACATCAATAAACAAATGTCAGAACTAAATGCTAAAGGAGGAGTATTAAGTCAAACTCATGATGAAGATTCAGAAGAAATGCAAGAACTTATTAACGAAATGATGGAACTTCGTGAGTTACAATTTGATGTACAAAAAACATACATTAAGAATAACTCGAATTCTATTTACAGTGTTCTTTTAGTTCAGAATCTTTTACAGATGCAAGCTATAGATACACAAGAAGCAGAAAAAATGCTAAGCCACTTAACTCCAGCTATTGCAAATCACCCACAAACCGAATCGGTAAAACAGTTTATAGAAGATAACAAAACGAACCTAAACGAAGGGAGTATTGTTCCAGATTTCTCTGCAAAAACACCAGAAGGTGACGAACTTGCACTCTCGGATGTATTGAAAAAAGGAAAATATACCTTAATCGACTTCTGGGCTGCATGGTGTGCACCGTGTAGAAGAGAAAATCCAAACTTGGTAAAAGTTTATGAAAAGTACCATGACAAAGGTTTAGAAATGATTGGTGTATCTCTTGATAAAGAAGAAGCAGATTGGCTAAAAGCTATCGAAAAAGATAAACTTACTTGGCACCAAATCTCTAACTTACAGTTCTGGAATGACCCAATTGCTAAACAATATCAGATTCGTGCCATTCCAGCATCTTTTATTGTAGACTCTGAAGGGAAGATCGTTGGAAAAGATATACGAGGACCTCAATTAGAGAAATTCATTAGTGAACTTTTAGACTAATTGATCGCCACTATTTCATAAAAAAAGCGCGCTGCAATATTGCAACGCGCTTTTTTTATAAATTAAAACTATAAAGTTTACAATTCGATTATTTGTTTCTAATCTTATATACTATCTGCACTCGTGCTTTGACATATTGTGTTCCAGCTGATAATACTGGATCTGCTGAAGTTTTAGCAGAGGTACTCATCATAGCATAATTAGCCACATTAACTTGATTTCTAATCTCGTCTTCTTGCATTGCCTTCACTCCTATTATTTCTACTTGCATAGCTTCTGCATAAAGATCAGCCTTTTCTTTTGCATTCTTAATCGCATTTTTTCTCGCCTCATTTTCCAATTCTGTGCTATTAGATACCTCTAGCTTTACGTCGTCTATTCGATTCACTCCACTTGCTAGAATAGTATTCATTACCTCGCCATATTTGTTTAAATCTTGCAATACTATATTGAAGCTTTGCGTAGCAGAATATTTATATTTCTTAAGATTGTAATCATAGGTCTTATTCAATCGAACTAAATCGGTACGTATATCCTTTTTATCAATTTTCAAATGCTCCAAATCACTTAACAGCTTATTTGCTACCGTGTTTACAGCTTGTTGCGCTTTTTTATAATCCTCCTCTTCTTCTTGAAGAATACTGACAGATATCACAGCCTTATCGGGGGTGGTAGCTACTGTACCTTCTCCTACTACTTG
>JAJYTI010000224.1 GCA_021793135.1 Bacteroidota bacterium | reverse complement strand
ATAGATTGTGGATAGAGAAAGACCATCGGCCAATTATTTCACATATAAAATCTAAAGAATTATTAGAAGATTTTATTAGAAAACACATTTTTGAAAGAGCACCATATTATTTAAAAGCAAACTATATATTGCAGTTAAAGCAAGAAAACCCTGAAGAGATAATACAGAAAATAAAGGCTTTACTCTAATTGAGCTATCGCCTTGTCTTTAGTAAATTTCACTGCTACATTTTCATTTAATGAAGTAGAAAGCGAAATACCTTTAAAATCTGCTTTAATCGGATATTTTTTATGATTTCTATCTACCAGAACTACAGTCTTAAACTGAGTTAATGGTACATCTAGAAAATGCTTTACACCATAGATTAGAGTAGTTCCAGTATGCAATACATCATCTATAAGAACTAAAGATTTATTTTCATATTCTGTGATTGGAATACTGGTAGTTATAGTCTCTCTAGGTTGTTTCTTATTTATTTTAACCTCGCAAAGGATAACCTTAAGAGGAGATATTAGCTCTAATTGTTTAGCTATCATTTGTGCTAATGCATAACCGTTGCCAATAATACCTGCTAGAATTACTTCTTTTTCGTTTACATTAGATTCATAGATCTGATATGCGATACGACGTATGCGATGTGCAATTTGTTTATCATCTAGAATAATCGTGTTCTTCATATTTATAAATCTTCTTGTTTGTTGTTTTTATCAAAAAACTCTTCGATATCTCGACGATCTTTTTTTGTAGGTCGTCCCAAACCTTTATTTCGATAGTATTGTTGGGTGCTTCGTATCTGTTTTAACGATTCTATATCTTCTTTAGGCGTTGTATCGATTCTATATTGATCTACTAACTTGGCTCCAACTCTCGATTTAGGTAGGTCTATTACCCGAAGTGTATAGGTTATTTGGTTTCTACGTAAGCTTATTTCGTCTCCTACAAACACGTCTTTTGCGGGTTTAGCAGAAGCTTTGTTTAATTTTACCGTTCCTCCCTTACAGGCTGCTGCAGCTTGACTTCTTGTCTTGTAATAACGCGTGGCCCATAAGTATTTATCAATCCTCATTTCTAAATAAATTAAAATCTACGTTAATAAGCTAAGCAAAAATACAGGAAAATTGTATCTTGCGACCAATAAATACTAGATAATAACTACTAGAAATGAAGAAAATAATCTTAGCACTGTTTGCCGCGTCGGTACTTGTTGTATCATGTAAAAAAGATGATGATTATAAAGAAGAACCACCTAGAGATAGAGGAGAAGAGGCTATAGCAGCACAAAACGAGATAGAAGAATTCTTGAGTAAACATGCTTATAACTATGAAGATTTCGAAAACCCAAGTGAGGATTTTGATTATCGAGTGGTATTTGACAGCATTGCAGAAGGAAGTGGAAAAACACCACTTATCGATCAAGTAGAGTACAAAATAGTAGAAGACCCTTATGAATCTAATGTAACTTATAAGTTATATTATCTTAAAGTAGAACAAGGTGAAGGAGATCCAGTGTCCGATGCAGAAGTAGCATATATTACATACGAAACATGGCGTATGAGAACGGGAGAATTATTGGAGCGTACCAGTAGCAGCCAACCAAAACCATTTGTAATGGAAAATAAATTTAGTAATGGCGGCTTAAAAGAAGCACTATTAGAGTTTAATGCTGCCGATGGATTTACTGAAAATGAAGATGGTACTGTAAGTTATGATGGTTATGGAATCGGAGCAGTATTTGTTCCTTCTGGATTGGCTTTCTTTAATAATCCACCGTTAGGTTCCCCTATAGGATATTATAACCAGCTTATTTATACTTTCCAAGTAAAAGGAGTTAGTGAAAACCCTGAGGAAGACGAAGAATAAGATAAATTAATATTTCATATAAAAAATCCCGTTAGAAAACTCTAACGGGATTTTTTATTTTATATAATCGAAATTATCTTTTTCTTTCTATAACTTTTTTAGCTTTCGATACAATTGCTGCAGCATTCAATTCGTATTTTTCCATTAACTGTGCTGGTGTTCCCGATTCTCCAAAAGTATCGTTCGTAGCAACAAACTCTTGCGGAGTAGGGTGGCTTAAAGCTAAAGTTCTTGCAACACTCTCTCCCAAGCCTCCTAAGAAGTTATGTTCTTCTGCCGTTACTACGCATCCTGTTTTCTTAGCACTATTAATAATGGCTTCTTCATCTAAAGGCTTAATAGTATGGATGTTGATTACTTCTGCAGAGATACCTTCTTTATGTAACTCTTTAGCAGCTTCTAATGCTTCCCAAACTAAATGTCCTGTTGCTATAATAGTTACATCTGCACCTTCTTGAAGCATAATAGCTTTCCCAATTTCAAAGGTTTGGTTTTCTGGAGTGAAGTTAGGAACAGAAGGTCTTCCAAATCTCAGGTATACTGGTCCTTCATAATCAGCTATAGCGATAGTAGCTGCTTTGGTTTGATTGTAATCACATGGGTTGATTACTACCATCCCGGGCAGCATTTTCATAAGCCCTAAATCTTCTAGTATTTGGTGTGTAGCACCATCTTCACCTAGTGTTAATCCTGCGTGCGATGCACAAATTTTTACGTTTTTACCACTATATGCAACACTCTGACGAATTTGATCGTATACTCTTCCTGTAGAAAAGTTAGCAAAAGTTCCAGTAAATGGAATTTTACCGCCAATAGTAAGACCAGCTGCCATCCCAATCATATTGGCCTCGGCAATACCTACTTGGAAAAATCTTTCAGGGTGATTAGCCTTAAAAGCATCCATTTTTAAAGATCCAGTTAAGTCTGCACATAATGCAACCACATCGGGATTTGTTTTTCCCAATTCGGTTAGTCCAGCACCAAAACCAGAACGTGTGTCTTTATTTCCTGTATTTTTATATTCTTTCATTTTCATTTCTTTAAACTAAATAAAATCTTGTTTTTAAATTAATAATCACCAAGACTTGTTTCTGGGTTTTGTGCAAGTGCATTTTCTAATTGCTCATCATTCGGTGCCTTGCCGTGCCATTCGTGGGTGTGCATCATAAAGTCTACTCCATGTCCCATTACTGTATGTAGTAAAACACATACTGGTTTGCCTTTTCTTGTTCGAGATTTGGCTTCTTCCAGTCCTTTTTTAATAGCATCTATATCATTCCCTTCTTCAATATCAAAAACATCCCAGCCAAAAGCTTCTATTTTGTCTTTAAGATT
Source organism: Bacteroidota bacterium (assembly GCA_021793135.1). Taxonomy (GTDB): domain Bacteria; phylum Bacteroidota; class Bacteroidia; order Flavobacteriales; family Flavobacteriaceae; genus JAJYTI01. Next base: position 183 of record JAJYTI010000224.1, on the reverse strand, counting down.
GCCTAATGGAAGTACACTGTCTGTACTACCATCAATCTGTTGTTTGTTATAGTCTACAGTTAAGATTAGATTATCTACTTTATTTCCTGCAGCATACATAAGAGCCTCCCAATTCTGTCCCTCTTGCAATTCTCCATCACCACATAGCGTGTATACTAAATAGGAGTCTTTATTAAGTTTCTT
>JAJYTI010000223.1 GCA_021793135.1 Bacteroidota bacterium | reverse complement strand
GCTTTTTTCTCATCTATTGTAAAATCTTTATAAGCTCTGGTTTCTGAACGAATTGCGGCATTCCAATTATAAGCTCCTTTCTTAGGAGACTCAAACACTTGTGGGGAACTCCATGGGTTAGAGCGCTCTATTTCAGGTTGTGTAACTCCATAAGTACTAAAGGCATCAATAAACGAAGGGTATACATATTTACCATTCATATCATATATTACATAACCTTTAGGAATATTTTTATTTGTTCCTACATAAGTTATCTTTTGACCATCGACGAGCATAGTAGCATTCGAAATCGTTTTGGAGGGGCTTGTTATAATTGTAGCATTGGTCACCGCATATTTTTTTGGCCGAACATCATGCGAACCATTTACAGGAAAAGTCCCTTGAGCATTGGATAATGTTACAGTAAAAACCACCCAAAGCAGTGATAGAATTTTTTTCATATATAAAGGTTTAATTTTATTTTAAATAATATTAATAGAAGCGATTGATTTACTAAAAAACGTCTATCAAAGCTAATAATTTAACAAGATTAAAACAAAGTACTTACTACTTATCTATTCCTATCAATTCTTTGTATTATTCCCAATAAAAAAGCAGCTGTTGTAAACTTTACAACAGCTGCTTTTTGAGTTTCAGTAATTATTAATTTTTTAGAAGTTATAATCTACAGATACTGCAAAGTTTCTTGGTGTAGTTTGATTTATAAAACTAGTACGGTATGCATTATAACCAACTTTATCAAAAATATTATTTGCTATAAAGCGCATATTCCATTTTTCATTAAAGTGATATCCTATTTGTGCATTTACCTCGGTATAGGCATCTACATCAAATGGCTTTTGATTTGGTACGATTCCTTCATGAGTAACTGCACCTGATGACCAATCATTAATAGGTCTTTCTCCAATATAATATACTCCTGCTCCTATATGTAAACCTTCTAAAGCATTATTTTGGAAAGCATAATTTGCATAAAAGTTGAATGTATGTTTTGGAGTATTTAATGGTGCAGAACCATATACAAATGAGGTATGCTCTTTAAACTGCGCATCGATATATGAATATCCTGCAATCAATTCTAAGTTTTCTAAAAGTCTACCAGTAAATTCTAGCTCCACTCCTTGGCGTTGGTCGTTACCTCCTTTTTGATAATATCCAGTTTCTACCCAGTTTTCATCATATACAGGTAGATTCATATCTTTATTATTAATCTTAAAGAAAGTTAGGTTCACTCGAAAACGTCCGTCTAACCAATGTGATTTCACTCCAGCTTCTAACTGGTCAAAACGTTCTGTTCCAAGCTCTTTTCCATTCTCACCAAGTCTAGCAGCAGTACGTGGGTACGAGCTGTTGGTATACGACCCAAACACGTTGATATTTTCTGTAGGAGAAAGAATAATACCTCCTAATGGGTTTATCGCTGAACTGCGAACGTTTTCTTGTGCATCTATTGTTTCATTTTTACTTACACGAACACCTAAGAATGTTTTAAACCAATCGGTAAAGCTAATAACATCTTGAGCTACAAACCCAATCGATCTAGACTCTGCTCCTGCAATAACACCTTCCTGTAGATTAAGTTCTGGTAAACTATTTGAAATTTCTCCAAATACATCAATTACATCTACATTAGATTGACTTTGATTAAACGTACTGAACTTGTTAGTACGGAAATCAAATCCTACTTGGAAGGTATGAGAAATTGTACCTGTTTGTATTTGATCTCCAATTAAGTCTAATTGTAGTACATTGTTTTTATCACTACGATTAGAAATGCTATATCCTCTATTTCTTTTATGATAAATAGTTTCATCATTTTCTACTATAGGTCTGCCTAAAGATGCTCCTTTATCATTTAAAGTTAAATCGGAACTATAGAATGCTGCTTTAAGCTCAAGCTTTTCGCTAAGTTGACGATCTAATCGTAACGCAAAAGTGGTATTTTTTGTTATAGAACGATCGTTCTTAAATCCTAAAAATTTGTCATGTGGCATATCATAGATTGCATTCACATCGTTTTCTGCCATATTGATAGTTCCTAAATCTGGAGTACGGCCATCATTAAAATAATCCATTTCCATGATAAGTTTTGTTTTATCATCAATAAGCCATAGTAAAGATGGATTGATATATAATCTATCAGAATGCACCATGCTTCTATAACTATCTGCTGTTTCTAATGCTCCATTGATACGAAATGCAAGATTGTTTTCTTTGTTAACAGGTGTATTTACATCGAAAGTAGTTCTTGCTTGTCCATAGCTACCTACTCGTAATCCTACGCTTCCTCCTTGATGGTACAGTTTAGGGGTTTTGGTTACTAAGTTGATTACCCCACCTGGGCTACCTAAGTCTGTAGCAACTCCTTGCGTAATTGCAGCCGAACCTTTTAGCACTTGCACGTTGTCGATTCCTTGCATATCGGTAAGAATACCAACTCCACGGAAATCAGAATGCACACGTACTCCATTTTTCAAAATTGGAATTCCTCTAAAACCTCTAGAAGACATGCTTTCTCGTTTGTTACCATAAGTTGCAAAGGTGTAGACACCTGGTACATTATGTGCCACTTCGGCAATAGTTAATGCTCCTTGATTTTTGATAAGTTTTTCTGAAATAACAGAGATACTTTGGATTTGCTCATAGGTCTCTAGTGGCAACCTAGTCAATGCTTCTATCTTATCTGGTTTGGTATAGCGATCGCCAAACACCTCCACAGTTTCTAATAAATCATCTGCACGTAAAGTAATATTTACTTCTAAATCCTGATGTTCTTCTAGCTCTATAGTATGCACTTGGTGTTGATAGCCTACTGCGCTAATAGCAACATTCCATGTACCACTCGGAACGCTTTCTATACGAAAAGTACCTTGATCATCTGCCGACTGGCCTTTTTGAATTCCTTTTATATAGACTGTTGCAAATGGCACTCCATTTCCTGACTTGTCTTTAATCGTCCCGTAAATAGAGGAAGTTTGTGCTAATGTTACAAATGTGCAACAGAGAATTAAAATCGCTGTTAAATAAGCTTGTTTCATAATAGTATTTTATTTAGAATCGTTTTAAATAACGAAGCAAATATAACACTCTATGTAATCTAAAGCCAAGCTTATTTAGATTAAATTAATTTAAAACATGTAAGTTGATGATTTACTGAAACTAACATATTATTTGTTTTTTCTTTTTTTGCTTCCTTCATACATTTCATACCCTACTAAGCGACTTTCTAACTTACCGTTGTATAGTTTAATTCGCTTAAATGGACGAAGACCAACATTCTTTAATCCTTCTAGATTTGAAGTAATAAACCAAGCTTTGCTTCCAGGATATCCATGTTTTAAAGTAGATCCTATTTCGCCATAAAATGCTTCAACATCATCTATC
>JAJYTI010000021.1 GCA_021793135.1 Bacteroidota bacterium | reverse complement strand
GTGCTACTAATTTTACTGAAGTTGGACCAGGTAAAGTTTTACAAGGTTTGATTAAAAAAGTAGATCGAAAAATTCCTACTGAAAAAGCAGAATTATAATTCTACTTTACCACATAAAAACAAAAAAACCTCTCTATTTAAATAGAGAGGTTTTTTAATCTAACCTAGCTAAAACAAAACACTACTTATTTGAACAAAGTAAGTTTTTTAAAATAATCTTTAATTATTATTCACAAAGAGTCTTCCATCTATCTTACCAATAGATAAAACACCAATAGGGTTATTTTTATTTCGTTGTATAAAAGATTGCGTCTTAGAAGTAGAACTACCCAACTCTGAATTTGATGACGCTGTTAACTCAATTTTTATTTGATAAATCTCCCCTTTTCCATTTCTTTTAAGCCTAGAAATCTGCATATCGATTCCATAAGACTCCAATATACCCTTTAATGCATTTATATCTTCATCAGTATTGTTTTTGTCCATTTCTACAATAACTTCATCAGACAGTCCTCCATTTTCAAGGTTATCAGAATCAAAACTAAATAAGAATTGAGGTATACTACTTTCATTATGTTGTGCACCGAATTGTTCTTCTGCATTTCTAATAAAACTATCAACATCCATTCCTTCATCAAACATCTGAGAAAAATACTGCTCATACATATTTGACATATTTTCTCGCATTTCAGCCATTTGCAATCTCATATGCTCCATAACCTCAGCAGCAGATTCAAAATCATTTAGGTTAAAAGACTCCAAATCTGAAATTCTTTCATCCAATGGATTCTCTGTTAAAAATCCGGAGTATTCTTCGTTGTTAAGCATATCAGATTCTTCTATCACAGATTCATTGCTCTTGGAATCCTTCTTATCATCGTGTTTTTTATAAGCGGTTTCCACTTCTGCCTCACTAATCTTTTCATCCTCTTCCCAATCCTCTTCCTCTGCGAACGGAACAGGAGAAGACTCTACCACAATCGCACCATTATTTGCAAGTTCTCCAAACTTTTCTTTTGCAACTTTACCTGCTAATAACTGAATTTTTAATTCTTTTTCAAGTTTAATAGGATCGGAGTCTCTATTTTTAACTTCATTATCTACAACAACTAATGGATTATCAGCAAAAAGCTCTTGACGTGCTTTCATACCAAATTGAAAATTCTCAATTACATAGATTTTTAAATCCTTTACTGTATTTAATTCAAAAGGCAATTTATCTTTAGGCATTTTTTTCGTCATTGCAAATGAGGTATATGCAACCTTTGAAGTTACAGTACTATCTTGATTTATTACATCGTTTTCATCTTTCAAATTTTGATGTAAAGTTTCATTATTTTTCAATGACGAACTTGGCAATGTCCTTGCCACTACTTTGGTCTGAAATTGCATTACAAAAATCAATAAAATTGGTAGTATAATGCTATACCTCCACAACCGCACCTGTTTTGATTTTGCTTTGTTTAACATCATAATTCGTTTTTTGATTAATGGTTGATAAAATGCATTAGTCAGAGCTACATTTTGTGTGGACAAGGTTACTTTCAATAAAGTCTTTTGATATTGTTTTTTATCCTCAGCTGATTTTATCGCTGTATTATCTGCTAAGAATTCTAAATTTTGCAAAATGGCTTTTTTGTATACCCACACTAATGGATTAAACCAAAAAATCACACAAAAAATCTCTGACAATAGTACATCTATAGAATGTTTTTGAATACTATGCACTTTTTCATGTTCAATTATATCTTCTAATTCTGATGAAGAATAAGCTTTGCTATTATACCCTATGTATCGAAAAAATGAAAACGGAGCATCTATTTTCTCATTATCAATAATTCGAAATCCATCCATTTTTTTATAAGGGAGTTTATGCAACATATTCCATAAGGAAAATCCTCGCCACAAAAATCGAAAAGACATTACTACGACTCCTACTGCATACACGAGAAAAAATATTTGCAACCAATCAATCCCAGAAGAAGTCGCAGTAAGTCCTTCAGATGATACCTTTATTAAATTTTCTCCATTAGTCAATGCTACATCTTGAATTTTTGGAGTAATTACTGGTTCATGCCAAACTGTTTTTGTTATAGATATAAGTGGTATCAATGATGCCAACAGCAATCCAACTAACAAAAACCATCGATTGGCTTGAAAAAAAGTTTCTTTCTTAAGTAAGAAATTATAGGTCAAAAAAAACAACAGCATTAATGCTGAAACCTTAATTATATAGCTCCAGATTTCCATAGCTCTATTTTTTATTTTCAATCATTTCTAAAATCTCACGTAAATCAGAAGCACTGATTTTTTCCTCTTTCGCAAACATGGAAACCATACTCTTATAAGAATTATCAAAATAGCTAGCAATAGCAGCACTCATATATCGCTTACTATAGGCTTCCTTACTAATTAAAGGGTAATATTGATGCGAGTTACCATAACTATTATACGACACAAACCCCTTCTCCTCTAGAATTCTAATCATAGTAGACAAAGTATTATAATGTGGCTTTGGTTCTGGGAATATTTCTAGCATTTCTTTTACAAATGCCTTCTCTAACTTCCAAAGCACTTGCATAACTTCTTCTTCCTTATTTGTTAACTTCTGCATGAGTCGGTATATTAATATGAAACATTATTTAATTATCTACCTCATTTCAATTTATAAAACGGGCTGACAGAATACAAATGTAAACTATTTTTTTAGTTACGCAACTAATTAATTAGTTAATTAACTGTAAAAATAGTTAGACTAGTGAAAATAAATCTACTGAATGTTATAAAAACTAAAGTAAAACATACATCATTGGGTCTAACCGATTAAGCGTCAACAACCTATGTTATTTGGTATATATTTTACAACAATAAACCTAAAAGTTTTCAGTTTTGTAAACTTTTTCAAGCATAAAAAATCACTGTTTATTGATTATCAGATTATTACGCTTTAATATTTGCAAACTTTTATTCCATGAAAGTAATTTTAGTTGTATTTTTTTTTGATTTATTATCAAAATATGTTTGGATAATTGAAAATTAAAAGTACTTTTACTTCATTGATAACAACAAATATTAATCCAGACATTTGGAGTTCGATATTGTCTTCTTTTAGACACGAAATACAAGGGGAATACATGTGAAAATCATGAGCTGTTGCGCAACTGTGATCAGTAAAACTGTAAGCCAGAACACCTTTTCTTCGAATGTCCGACGTAGCTTTCGCATAAAAAGTATATGTCACCTGCCTACTTTTGTTCATTTACTCTGAACACGAAGTAACTCATAGGTACATCCCACTTTTTTGCTTTTAAAATGCTACATTTTTAAAGACAAAAAAACATGAGCATCTTCGCACCAAGAATTCACTACAAGCCTTTTGAATATCCAGAGGTAATGCAATTTGTAGAAGCGATTAATCGCACGTATTGGGTACATTCGGAAGTAGACTTTACCGCAGACATCCAAGATTTCCACACAAAATTAACCTCAGAACAAAAACAAACTGTTAAACGAAGTCTTCTAGCCATAGCACAAGTAGAAGTTTCTGTCAAGACCTTTTGGGGTGATTTATACCAACGTTTTCCTAAACCAGAATTCAATGGCCTAGGTAGCACTTTTGCTGAAAACGAATTTAGGCACTCAGAGGCTTACTCCCGTTTATTAGAAGTTTTGGGTTATAGTACTGCATTTGAAAGTTTAATGGAAGTAGATGTGATTCGCGAACGAATAGAATATCTAACAGATGCTTTAGCACATACTAAATCAGAAGAGAAAGAGAAATACGTTTTCTCCTTAATCTTATTCTCTATGCTTATAGAGAATGTATCTCTATTTAGTCAATTTGCAGTGATATTGTCTTTTACGCGATTTCAAGGCATACTTAAAAATGTCAGCAACATCATTGCTTGGACCTCACTAGATGAACAAATCCATGCCAATGCAGGTATTTACATAATCAATAAAATAAAAGAGGAACATCCTGAGTACTTCACAGAAAGTATGTTATTACGAATTCGCTCTATCCTAGCTACTGCAATGGAAAAAGAAGAGCGAATCTTAGATTGGATTTTTGAAGACGGAGAATTAGAAGCTTTCTCAAAAGAAAATTTACTAGCCTTTATGCGCTTTAGAATTGACGAAAGCCTAAAAGCGTTAGGAATGGAAACCATGTATAATATAACCGATGCAGAATATGCACCTATGCAATGGTTTGACGAAGAAATCCTAGCTAACAGCTTAGATGACTTTTTTGCTAAACGTCCAGTAGAGTATACAAAACACGACAAGAGTATAACCGCTGACGATCTATTCTAAATAACAAATAAAACTTAACACAACATGAAAAAATACTGGTGGTTAAACGAAGAAAGCACTCAAATACTCTCAAGAGGATATCTACTTGAAAATGAAACCGTGCAAGATGCAGTTAAAAGAGTAACACAAGCAGCAGCCAAACATCTAAACAAACCCGAACTTGCATCAGAATTTGAAAACCTTATTGCAAATGGATGGATGAGTTTAAGCTCTCCTATTTGGGCAAATATGGGTACAGAAAGAGGATTGCCTATCTCTTGTTTTAACGTATATATTCCAGACACAATTGAAGGAATTACAGACAAATTAGGAGAGGTTATTGCTCAGACAAAAATTGGAGGCGGCACCTCTGGATATTTTGGAGCTATAAGACCACGAGGTAGTGCAGTAACCAATAATGGACAGAGTTCTGGGTCGGTTAGTTTCATGAAGCTATTCGATACCGCCATGGACACGATATCACAAGGTGGAGTGCGTAGAGGAGCATTTGCAGCATACTTAGATATCGAGCACAAAGATTGTGAAGAGTTTTTAGATATTAAAAATATAGGTAACCCAATACAAAATTTATTCTTCGGCGTTTGTATTTCCGACCAATGGATGGAAGAAATGATTGCAGGAGATGCTGACAAACGAAAACTTTGGGCAAAAGTATTGCAAAGCCGACAGCAAAAAGGATTACCATATTTATTGTTTTCAGACACAGTAAATAACAACAAACCACAAGTATATAAGGATAAAGGATATGAAATATATTCTAGTAACCTTTGTGCTGAAATAAGTCTACCTTCTAACGAAGACGAGTCTTTTATTTGTTGTCTTTCTTCTATGAACTTAGAACTTTATAACGAATGGAAAGATACCAATGCGGTACAACTAGCTACTTATTTCTTAGATGCTGTATTAAGTGAATTTATTGAGAAAACCAAGGAAAACAAATATTTACAATCGGCTAGAAATTTTGCAATCCGTCACCGTGCAATTGGTTTAGGTGTTATGGGATGGCATTCTTTCTTACAAAAAGAACGAATTGCTTTTGAGAGTTTTGAGGCAAAACAATGGAATGCTAAAATATTTAAAGATATTCAAAACGAAGCACAATTGGCAAGTCAGCAATTAGCTAAAGAATATGGCGAACCAGAAGTAATGGAAGGCTATGGAATGCGAAATGCTACCTTAATGGCAATTGCACCTACCACCTCATCTTCGGCAATTCTTGGACAAACATCCCCTGGAATTGAACCATATAGTAGTAATTACTACAAAGCAGGGTTGGCAAAAGGTAATTTTATCAGAAAAAATAAGCACCTGCAAGAATTACTAGAAGAAAAAGGACACAACGATGCGGCTACATGGCGAAGCATTATGTTACATCAAGGAAGTGTACAACATTTGGATATACTGACTGAAGAAGAAAAAGAAGTATTCAAAACATTTAAAGAGATTAGTCCACTTGAAATTATACAACAAGCGTCCATTAGACAAAAATATATCGATCAAGCACAAAGTTTAAATCTAAACATCCCTGCAGAATTACCAATTAGAGAAGTAAATCAACTACTTATCGAAGCATGGAAACTTGGTGTAAAAACCCTTTATTACCAACGCAGTCAGAGCGTTTCTAAAGAACTTATCACTAACATGGTGCAATGCACAAGTTGTGAAGCATAAGAACAATAACTAACCAAATCAATCAAAAAAAAACGGGATGTACTTAGGTACAACCCGTTTTTGCATTTACACTTAATAAAAAAGCCCCTTGCAATGCAAGAGGCCCTAAATCTATAACTATTAATTCTACTTAACTTTAAGCGCTTAATACACACTCCGAGCAATCTTTGACCTCTCCATAGTATGTCTCTCGGTACTTGTGTATGGTTTTAAATGGGATAGACATAAATGTCTTTTGAATGTAAACAACGTTAGTTGTAAGTATTCCCATAGTGTTAGTAAATCTTTTTTCTGTCTTGGTTTTCCGTTTTACGGAGATAAATTTCATAATATTATTTACTATTGTTTAATGCAAATAACGGCATTTTTATCATGAAACCCATAAAAATGAAAGTTAATTTTGAATTAACCTCATCAAAAAGACTTATTAACAAGTTATTTTATACCTCTGTAATTCTTCTCCCAACGCCATGCATCAAGCAAAGCTTGCTTCATATCCAACTTCGACTTCCAATTCAATTTTCGGATTGCTTTCTCAGGATTTGCATATAATTCTGGAAGATCTCCAGCACGTCTTTCTCCAACTTCATAGGGTACTTCTACTCCTGTTACTTCCATAAAGGAATTTATTAATTCCAAAACACTATTCCCTTGTCCTGTTCCTATATTGAATACTTCACAAGTTTCTTTAGATGATTCAAGATAATTTAACGCAGCAATATGTGCATCTGCTAAATCTTGAACATGGATATAATCTCGGATACAACTGCCATCTGGCGTATCATAATCATCACCAAACACAGTAAGTTTCTCTAGAACACCTGCAGCAGTTTGCGTTACAAACGGAACTAAATTCTGAGGAGTATTTATAGGAAGTTCTCCAATAAGTCCCGATGAATGCGCTCCAACTGGATTAAAGTATCGTAAGAATATAGTTTTTAGTCCATGTGATTTAGAGAAATCTTCTAAAATCTGCTCCCCCATTTGTTTGGTAGCTCCATATGGAGAAGATGCAGGTTTTATAGGTTCATCCTCACTTATGGGTAAATTATCAGGCTTACCATAAACTGTACATGAAGAACTAAAAATAAAATTATTGACATTATTTTTTAAACAAGCATCAATTAGGTTCAATAAGCCTACTACATTATTCTGATAATACAACATAGGATTGGCTACGCTCTCTCCTACCGATTTACTTGCTGCAAAATGAATCACACCATCAAAGCCCTGGTGTTTATCGAAAAAACTAGATAAGCTAGTTTTATCTTTTATATCGACATTTTCCCATAAAGGGCGCTTATCTGTAATTTTTTGGATTCCATCCAAAACACTCTCATATGCATTAGATAAATCATCTATAATTACAACTTGATTTCCTTTCTCGAGTAACTCAACTACTACATGCGAACCGATATAACCTAAACCACCAGTAACTAAAATTTTATCCATTTTGTTTTATAAACTCTTTAATATGATCTGTTATATAAGTAATTTGTTCTTCGTCTAATTCTGTATGCATAGGTAAAGAAATCACTTCTTTTACCAACGTATTAGTTACTTCAAAATCAGACTCATTGTATCGACTATCGGCATATGCCTTTTGCAAGTGCAATGGAATTGGATAGTATACCCCACATGGAATATCCTTACTATTCAGATATTTTACTAAAGCATCTCTATCTATTCCCTTAATTCGCAATGTGTATTGATGGAAAACATGATTGTCACAAATTCCATAATCATCTGTTGTATTATCTTTTGCACCAGTTGGAGTTATTACATTATCTAGATCAGCCAACTTTTCAGAATACAATCTAGCCGATGTTCTTCTAGCTTGATTATAATCATCTAAATTTGGTAGTTTGGCTCGTAACACAACTGCTTGCAATGAATCTAATCGAGAGTTTACTCCTACTACATCGTGATGATAACGCTCGTACATACCATGATTTACAATTCCTCGAAGCGTATATGCTAAATCATCATCATTCGTGAAAATAGCACCTCCATCGCCATAACATCCTAAGTTTTTAGAAGGGAAGAATGACGTAGTACCTATATCTCCCATAGCACCCGTTTTCATTACTTTTCCATCACTAAATTTATAAGGAGCTCCAATTGCCTGAGCATTGTCTTCGATAACAAATAAGTTGTGTTTTTTAGCCAATTCTAGTATAGGCTCCATATCTGCAGACAAACCAAATAAATGTACAGGAACAATTGCTTTTGTTTTTGGTGTAATTGCTTTTTCAATTGCATTTACATCTATATTAAATGTTACTGGATCTACATCTACCAGTACTGGTGTCAATCCTAATAAAGCTATAACCTCTACGGTAGCGGCAAAAGTAAAGTCGGCAGTTATTACTTCATCTCCCGGTTTTAATCCCAACCCCATCATGGCAATTTGAAGTGCATCTGTTCCGTTGGCACAAGGTATCACGTGTTTAACACCTAAATATTCTTCTAATTCTTTTTGGAAAGCATGTACTTCCGGCCCATTTATGAATGCTGCAGAATCTAGTACCTCATGAATAGATGCATCTACCTGCGCTTTAATTTTTTGATACTGACCTTGTAGGTCTACCATTTGTATCTTCTTCATAGCTTATCTAAGTTATTATATGCTTTAAAACCTAAGCTTCTAAAGCATTTTTGTTATCTAAACAAAACTACTAAATTACAAGTTTCGGACAACGTAATTTGCAGAAAGAAACGTATTTTTAACCTCAAATCATAAAGCTGAATTAATCTATGTTACGCATTTACTCTTTATTGCTATCCTTAGTATCCTTTCTACTGCCTATTTCAGGTTGGTTTAGCAAAAAAATGCGACTCTTTGTTCTCGGAAGAAAAGGCTTAATAAAACATATCCAAACCACAAGAAATCCTAACGACAGAATTATATGGATACACGCTGCTTCTCTAGGAGAGTATGAACAAGCCATACCGGTAATTCATGCCATTAGAAAAGAATATCCAACGCACAAAATATGGCTCACATTTTTTTCACCTTCTGGTTATGAAATAAAAAAGGACACGAATGAGGTAGACTATGTTAGTTACCTACCTATAGATACCAATAAGAACGCAAAAAAATTCATTGATGCATTAATGCCAGAAGTAGCCATATTTGTAAAGTATGAAATATGGCCAAACTTTATGCATCAATTAAAGAAACACAATATTCCAAGAATATTAATTTCTGCATTATTCCGACCAAATCAATCTTTTTTTAAAAACCCAAACGGATTCCGCACAAAAGCTTTACTTCTATTTAATGCAATTGGAGTACAGAATAAAGAGTCTTTAGAATTATTGAAAAAAATCGGGTATACGCATAGTATAGTAAGTGGAGACACAAGATATGATAGGGTAATTGAACAAACGAAAAGAAACAATAAATTAGATTTTCTAGAGGAATTTTGCAGTAATGCTAGAGTATGCATAGTATGTGGTAGCACTTGGGGTGAGGATGAAGAAGCTCTATTAAAATATATTCAAAATTGTCCTACAGATATAAAGTTTGTTATCGCTCCACATCAAATTCAGGCTTCAAGGATAGAAAAGTTTAGAAATAATATACAAAAAAAATCAAGTCTTTGGTCGAACTACAATAGTGTGGAATTAACTGGTAGTTCCGTTTTTATTATAGACACTATAGGTTATCTAGGAAGAGCGTATGCTTATGCAGATATTGCATATGTAGGTGGCGCAATGGGCACAACAGGACTCCATAATATTTTAGAGCCCGCCACCTTTGGTATACCTGTGTTATATGGAAAGAACATAGATAAACATCCAGAAGCCGATGATTTAGCTAATGCTGATGCTGGATTCTTTGTGTCAAACTCTGAAGAGGTAAATCAATTATTAAACAAAATGGTTTCTGATGTTGTATATAGAAAAGAAAAAGGCAATAATGCTCAAAAATTTATTCAACAACAGGCAGGAGCTACAGAAAAAAGTATGCAGCTCCTACGTAAGTTTATAAAATAAGTTATTATCTATTCGTAAAATTCCGCATAGACTCTTGTAATTCTTTTCTAAGATTGTTTTGTTTAGATACATCCATAGCAAATGTCAATTTGCTATTTACTTCCCATAATTCCTGAATCTCATTTATGGATACAATTATATCTTCATATTCCATATTTGTAGAACGTAATAAAAAAGTATTCGATTTATTATTAGCAACAAGCACCTGTTTTACTACTACAGCATCTTGTAATACTATAATATATACCTTTCCTGAACTCAATTCTCTTATACTAGGCACTGCTCTACCAATTACCCAATCACCAGGACTAATATTAGGCAACATACTATCGCCCTCCACTTGAAAACCTCTATATGTGGCATTTCTATAATTCGATAAAGGCAGCTTCATTGAAGGAAGTTCCTTATACCAATCTTGATCTTGGATGTTTTGTGGATATCCAGCGGATGCTTTTTGATTAACTAACAAAATATCCTCTTCACCAGATTCGTTTATAGTAATATACTTAGGAGAAGTATTTGAGGTAGTATTCAAAAAACGCATGGTACTTTCTCCATATAACCATAAAGGATTGACAGAAAACACCTGCATTAATTTTGCAACAAGAATACCTGGTAAATCTATATTACTATTTTCGACGACTTCATATTCAGAAAAATCCAATCGGTTAGAAAATTCCTCAATATTATATCCAAGAGCTTCTCGAATCACTCTTATACGCTTAACAGACAAAGGACGATTATATTCCATTTTTATAACATTTAAATTGCCTAGAATCTCAGAAAAAGCCTAAAAATACGACATGAATCTAAGCTATTAACTAAATCTTCACAAGTTTTCACCTTTAATTACACTTAAAAACACAATTTATGTATAAATTTACGCCATAAACACAAACACTACCAACAATTTAAAAGTTATGAGAAAAACAATTTTATTATTAGCTGTTGCAGCAATGACACTTTCTTTCACTTCTTGTAAAGAAGATACGAAAGAAAAAACTAAAAGTGCAATCGAATCTATGAAAGATGACGCTGCAGACAAGTTAGAAGAAGGAAAAGAAGCTATTAAAGATGCTGCCGACAAAGTAGAAGATAAAGCAGAAGAGCTTAAAAACAAATCTGAGAGCGAACTTAATAAGCTTAAGCTTGACGCAGAAGCTGAATTAGACAAGGCTAAAGCAAAAGCTAAGGAAGCAGAAGCAAACCTTAAAAATGGAGCAGAAGCGGACAAAGCTAAATTAGAAGCTGAAAAAGCTAAAGCAGATGCTAAGGTTAAAGAAGCAGAAAGCAAGCTTAAGAAAGCTACTGAAGATGTAAAAAACAAAGCGAAGGCAGAAGCTGAAAAAGCTAAAGAAAAACTAAACGGATAATTTTTATCTTTTAGTTTACATAAAACCCCTGCTAGATAAATCTAGCAGGGGTTTTTTATTTATTCTACATCCTAAGTAAAATAAAAACAATTATTTTGAAAAACTTCACTTTATAAAAAACACAAAACCCTCAATATCATATAGATAAAGAGGGTTATAGTGCTCGGAGCGGGAATTGAACCCGCACGGCCGTTGCTGGCCATTGGATTTTAAGTCCAACGTGTCTACCAATTCCACCACCCGAGCGGTAGGTCGAGCGAAAAACGGGATTCGAACCCGCGACCTCCACCTTGGCAAGGTGGCGCTCTACCAACTGAGCTATTTTCGCATTCGTGGAATTTGGCTGCAATATAAGAATAATTATTTCAATTCCTAATAATACAGCTATAAAAAAGAACTTTTATAATAACAGCGCACTCCATATCTGCTGTTATGCGAATGCAAATATAATACTTTTTTGATTACAACAAAATATCAAGCTTTATTTTTATTAGTTGGACGCAACATTTCTTTTATCTGATTTAGCTTCATCAAGGCTTCTACAGGAGTTAACGTATTGACATCCAATGACAATATCTCATCTCGAAGCTGTTCTAACAACGGATCATCTAACTGAAAAAAACTTAGTTGCATTTGCTCCTGACCTATCTGCTCAATAACTTCTGTGTTTTTTTCTGCTCTATTGGACGCTTCTAATTGTTTTAAAACAGAATTTGCACGTTGTAAAACTTGTTGAGGCATCCCAGCCATTTTTGCTACATGAATACCAAAACTATGATGTGAGCCTCCAGGAACCAATTTACGTAAGAATAAAACGGTATCATCCATTTCTTTAATCGATACATTATAGTTCTTTATACGCTCAAAGCTTTCGGTCATTTCATTCAACTCATGATAGTGCGTAGCGAATAATGTTTTCGGTCTGGTTGGATGTAAATGTAAATACTCACTTATAGCCCATGCAATCGAAATTCCATCGTACGTACTCGTACCGCGACCTATCTCATCTAATAAAATTAAACTCCTATCAGAAATGTTATTTAGAATACTTGCTGTCTCATTCATTTCTACCATAAAAGTAGATTCACCCATAGAGATGTTATCGCTTGCTCCTACTCTAGTAAAAATCTTATCTACACATCCCATTTCTACAGAACTAGCAGGAACAAAGCTTCCTATTTGCGCCAGCAACACTATTAGTGCGGTTTGTCTTAATAAAGCAGATTTACCACTCATATTTGGTCCAGTAATCATAATAATTTGCTGGGTTTCTCGATCTAGGTATACATCATTTGCAATATATGGTTGATCTGGTGGTAATTGTTTTTCGATTACTGGGTGACGTCCATCTTTTATATCAATTGCAAAACCATCGTTTAAACTAGGTTTTACATAAGAAGATTCCATGGCAAGCTCTGCAAAGCCAGCAAAACAATCTATCTTCGAAATTAAACTAGCATTGTGCTGTACTGGATCAATGAATTGCAATAGCCATTCCAGAAGTTCAGAAAATAATTGTTGTTCTAGTACTTCTATTTTTTCTTCGGCCGTTAAAATATTAGTCTCGTACTCTTTTAATTCTTCGGTAATATAACGTTCTGAGTTAACTAATGTTTGTTTCCTAATCCAAGTTTCTGGAACCTTATCTTTATGTGTATTTCGAACCTCAATATAATACCCAAACACATTATTAGATCCTATTTTTAGAGAAGAGATACCTGTAGCCTTTGTTTCTCTATCTAACATAGCATCTAAAAAGGATTTTCCATTAATTCGCATATTGCGAAGCTCATCAAGCTCATCCGAATATCCAGGCGCAATCACATTCCCACGAAGAATGTTTACAGGTGCTTCTTCTTGGATGGCTTCGGTTATTCTATCTATCAACAAACTACAATCTTGGATTTGTTCGCCTAATACTCTTAATGGTTCACAATCGCTTTCTAGGGCAAGAGCTTTAATAGGCATTAACTCTTCTATCGACTTTTTAAGTTGCACCACTTCACGTGGATTTATTTTCCCGGTAGCTACTTTAGAAATTAATCGCTCTAAATCGAAAATACGCTTCACATGATCCTGTACTTTATCCAACACCTCATCGTGTTCCATAAAATAGGATACCACTTGATGTCTACGTTCTATAGCGTCTTTATGTTTTAATGGCAATGCCAACCAACGCTTAAGCATACGTGCACCCATTGGTGATTTAGTCTTATCAATTACATCGAGTAAACTAATGGAAGTTTGCGAAGTCCCCTGATAAATCTCTAGATTACGAATGGTAAACCGATCCATCCAAACATAATCATCCTCGGCTATACGTGAAATTCGAGTAATGTGCGAAAGTCTATCATGTTGTGTTTCTGAAAGATAATGTAATGCCGCTCCGGCAGCGATAATTCCTTCTTCCAAATCCTGCACACCAAAACCTTTTAAAGATTTTACAGAAAATTG
Organism: Bacteroidota bacterium; assembly: GCA_021793135.1. Classification (GTDB taxonomy): domain Bacteria; phylum Bacteroidota; class Bacteroidia; order Flavobacteriales; family Flavobacteriaceae; genus JAJYTI01. The sequence goes on along the minus strand of JAJYTI010000021.1, from coordinate 4,784 downwards.
CTCTAATAAGGATTGACGTGCATAATCGGGTTTAAAAACCCAATCTTCTAAATAAAATACATGAAGAGATTCTCCGAAATACTCTTTTGCTATTTGTCTGCGTTGCTTAGAAATTAAAACTTCCGAAGGATTAAAATTTTGTATCAACTTATCGACATATTCTTTATCTCCTTCTGCTGTTAAATACTCACCAGTTGATACATCTAAAAAAGAGATTCCAATTCGTTGTTTACCAAAATGAATTGCTGCTAAAAAGTTATTGGAGGTTGCCGTAAGAATATCATCATTTAACGCAACACCTGGAGTTACTAACTCCGTTACTCCACGTTTTACAATTCCTTTTGCCATTTTTGGATCTTCTAATTGATCGCAAATAGCCACTCGACAACCAGCTTTTACTAACCTTGGCAAATAAGTATTTAATGAATGATGCGGAAATCCTGCTAGCTCTGTTTTATCGCTCCCATTATTTCTAGCGGTAAGCGTAATATTAAGGATTCGAGCTGCACGAATAGCATCTTCACCAAAGGTTTCATAAAAATCCCCAACACGAAACAACAACAACGCATCAGGATATTTCGCTTTAATGCTATTATATTGTTTCATTAAGGGTGTCGCTTTCTTGGCCATATTGGAATGTAAAATTTGGGTTCTAAACTCATGTAACTTACAAAGTTACTGACTTCTAATTAAGGTTGCTAAAATACAGGAATTTTATGGCAATTAAAATTGTAAATATAGAACTAGAATTTAAATTTAAAAGCTTCCTAATGATTTATAAAAACATGTATATTTTTGCAACACCAAATAAATTAGAAATGCCAAAAAATAGAAAATTAGCCAATGCGGAACTCCCTAGATTAAACGTAGAAGAGTTTGTAGAAGCGCAAAAAACACCCATTATTGTCGTACTAGATAATGTTAGAAGTTTAAATAATATTGGTTCTATTTTTCGTACTAGCGATGCCTTTTTAATTGAAAAGATTTATCTGTGTGGTATTACTGCTACTCCACCACACAAGGATATTCATAAAACTGCACTAGGTGCGACAGAAACTGTAGCATGGGAATATGCAGAAAACTGCGTAGAAGTTGTAGAAAAACTACAAGTTGAAAATGTAAAAGTGATTTCTATAGAACAAGCTGAGAATGCTATTTTCTTAAACGACTTTAAACCAGAGAAAGGAACAACCTATGCACTTGTATTCGGAAATGAAGTGAGAGGCGTATCACAAAAAGTAGTAAACGAAAGCGATGCGGTAATCGAAATACCCCAATATGGCACCAAACACTCTTTAAATATTGCCGTTAGCGCAGGAGTTGTTCTTTGGGATGTATTTAGCAAGATGAAAGCTTAAGCTTATTGTAGCTCTTTTAATAACTGCAGATAATCCGAACGATTCTTGACGAAATCCAATTCTGAGACGTCGATGATTTTTATATTTCGATGCGTACTTTGGGTTTTTATAAACTCTAAATATCCTTGATTAATTCGCTGCAAATATTCTGCTTGAATATCTTGTTCGTAGCTTCTCCCTCTTTTCTTAATATTCTGTAATAAGCGTTCCGTGTTTTGATGCAGATAAATATACAAATCTGGTCTAGACACATCTTTGTACATCAAATTAAACAGCTTCTTATAAAGATCAAATTCTTCAGCCTGCAAAGTCACCTCAGCAAATATCAGAGATTTATACACATCATAATCGGCTACAACAAAATCGGAAAACAAATCAAACTGGCGAATATCATCTAAAAATTGCTGGTATCTATCGGCTAAAAAAGACATTTCCAAAGGAAATGCATATCGCGTAGCATCTTCGTAGAACTTTGGTAAAAACGGATTGTCTTTAAATCTTTCTAAAATTAATTTTCCTCCAAATTCTTCGGCAATTTGCATACTTAGACTGGTTTTTCCAGCCCCTATATTTCCTTCTATTACCAAATAACTTAAATCATGAATAGGATAATTTTTTATAGGATTATGCAAACGTTCATTTATAAGAGTTAATTTGCTATTATCGGAAGTCTTCTCTAATAATTGAACAGAAGTCTTATTAAGTAAAGGATGTTTAAAATCTGGAGCTATATCTTTAAGTGGTTCCAGCACAAAACGCCTATTTGCTATTTCTGGATGAGGAACTTGTAGCGTATCAGTATCGATATGTCTTGCATCACAATACAAAATATCTAAATCAATAATTCGAGAAGAATACCCCTCTCCTTCATTCCTAACACGCCCCATCTTTGTTTCTATAGCAAGTAGATTCTGCAGAACAACCTCAGGTTCTTCTTTGCTTTTCAATTCTAGAACGGCATTCATAAAATCTCCCCCTTCAAAACCCAATGCTGGAGTACGATATACGGAAGATATTTGTGTAGTTGCACCTATCTCATCAAAGATAATATTTACTGCTTTTTGCAGATTTTGAAAGGTATCTCCTAGGTTACTACCTAGTGCTATATAGTAAGTATATGGTGCAAATTCGTTCACGTTCTTATTTCTATAAACTTTTTAAACTTCGATAAAGGATTACAAATATGCTGATTTAATTACAAAATTCGACTTCAAAATAGTTTTTATAGTACCAAGATAGATTGTGGACTTCAATTAAAGCAATCTAATAATCGCTACAAAATAGTTAAACCTATTGTAAAATCTCATAATTATAAATGGTTTTTGATTTGCAATTATGTATCAAAAAATATTAGCCGTATTTTTGCTAATTTGACAAACAGAATATTATAAAACATCTATAAGATTTATGAAAAAGTTTTTAAAGATAACAGGTATTACTATAGTGGTATTACTTGTTGTATTGCTTCTATCCCCATTTATATTTAAAGGGTCGCTAGAAAGATTATTAAAAAAGACAATAAACGAAAATGCTCCTGTAGATGTAGAATGGAGTAAACTTGAGTTGAGTTTAATTCGTAGTTTTCCAAAATCTAGTTTAACGCTAAATGACTTTAGTGTGGTTACAAGAGCTCCTTTTGAAGGAGATACACTAGCAAAAGGAGATAAATTACGTTTAGAGCTGGGAATTATGCAACTCATTAAAAATGAAACGCCGCTTACGATTGATGCATTTACTCTAGATGGTGGTTACGTTCAAATAAAAACAGACTCTTTAGGAAGAGCAAATTATGATTTCTCTACGACCAATGAAGAAACTGCAGATAAAAATGAGGAAGAATCTGACTTTAGCCTTGCTTTAACAAGCTATGAACTTAACGATACAGAAATCCATTACTTGGATGAAAAATCAGGGATTTTTCTAAGTCTTACCGATTTACAACACAAAGGTAAAGGAGATTTTGCAATGGCTAAAAGTGAATTGGACACACACACGAAGGCAATGGTTAGCTTTGCAATGGATGGCACAGAATATTTAAGTAATCATCAAGTTATGCTGGACGCAGTTATAGCAATGGATTTAGACCATATGAAATTCAGCTTCCTAGATAACGAAGCTAAAATAAACGAACTTCCACTTACTTTTGATGGTTATGTGCAAATGCTAGAAGATTATAACGATATAGCAATCACCTTTCATACTCCTTCCTCGGATTTCAAAAACTTTTTACAAGTTATTCCGAAGGATTACTTACAACATTTAGATGGAGTACAAACTACCGGAAACTTTGAAGTAAATGGAAAAATCGAAGGACGAGTAGACGATACTTATATTCCTAAAATGGATATTAATGTAAATAGTTCTAATGCTTCTTTCAGTTATCCTGATTTACCTAAGTCTATGAAAGACATCAACATTGACTTAGCATTAAAAAACGAAACTGGATTAATGGACGATATGTATCTGCAAATTGCAGATTTGCGTTTCCGAATCGATAATAATCCTTTTGCAGTAAAAGGAAGTGTTCGAAATTTTATGACCAACGCACTAGTAGATTTATCGCTTAATGGTACACTTAATTTAGGGGAACTTAAAGAAGTACTACCTTTAGAAAACGACTTGAATTTAGCAGGGATTTTTAAAGCAGATATGCAAATGAAATTCGATATGCAATCCATAGAAAATGAACGTTACGATCGAGTAGTAAGTACGGGTACCGCAAGTCTATCGGATTTTGTATACTCTGGAGATTCTTTTAAAAATGATTTTCATATAGCCAATACTAAAGTAAATTTTAATCCACAAACGATTCAATTAGAATCTTTTCAAGCCACTACTGGTAAAACAGATATGTCGGCTACAGGTAGTATAGAAAACTTCATTCCTTTTATAATGAATGGCAAAGATCTAAAAGGTCGTTTTACATTAAATTCCGATGCTTTCTATCTAAATGATTTTATGGTAGAAGAGGAAGAAGGAAAAAAGGAAGAGACAAAAGAATCGGGCAGTAAAAAAGCAGAGACTTCTAAAGAAGAAGTATTTAAGATTCCTTCGTTTTTAGATATTTCTTTAAACTTTAATGCCAAAGAAGTTTATTACGACAATTTGGTATTGAAAAATACAAAAGGAACCGCTTCTATTGCAAATGAGAAAGCGAGTATCAGCGATTTCCAATCGGATATATTAGGAGGACTACTAGCTCTATCGGGAGATGTTTCTACCGCAGAAAGCACTCCAAAGTTTAATATGGATATTGGCTTACAGAAAGTGAAAATTGAAGAGACCTTTAAGAATCTTGAATTTATTCAATTTATTGCGCCGATTGCCAATGCTTTTACTGGATTATTAGATACACAATTTAATATCTCTGGAGATTTAGCCAATGACTTTACTCCAAAGTTAGAAACCCTAAAAGGAAGTGCATTA